>CAIZGT010000752.1 GCA_903932545.1 uncultured Rhodospirillales bacterium | reverse complement strand
CGTCTTCCATCGTCACAACTTCATAGCCTTCCATCGCGGCCTGCAAGGCGCAGATCGGATCAACTTCCGTCACCAACACGCGGCAACCGGCCTGACGCAGCGAGGCGGCGGAGCCTTTGCCCACATCGCCAAAGCCGCAGACGATGGCAACCTTGCCGGCCATCATCACGTCCGTGCCGCGACGGATCGCATCCACCAGCGACTCACGGCAGCCGTAGAGATTGTCGAATTTCGACTTGGTGACAGAGTCGTTCACGTTGATGGCAGGAACCTTGAGCTTGCCAGCCTTCGCCATTTCCCACAGGCGATGCACGCCGGTGGTGGTTTCTTCCGAGAGGCCTTTCACATCGGCCAGCATCTCGGGATATTTGTCGTGCATAATGGCGGTCACGTCGCCGCCATCATCGAGGATCAGGTTCGGTGTCCAGCCGTCTGGGCCGCGCAGGGTTTGCTCAATGCAATACCAGAATTCTTCCTCGTTCATGCCCTTCCAGGCGAACACTGGGGTGCCGGAGGCGGCAATCGCGGCGGCGGCGTGGTCTTGCGTTGAGAAGATGTTGCACGACGACCAGCGCACGGTGGCGCCCAGATGTTCGAGCGTGCGGATCAATACGGCGGTTTGAATGGTCATGTGCAGGCAGCCAACGATACGCGCACCAGCCAATGGCTTGGTGTTGCCGTATTCGCTGCACAGCGCCATCAGGCCGGGCATCTCGTCTTGAGCCATCGAGATTTCTTTCTCGCCCCATGCGGCGAGGGAAATGTCGCGTACTTTGTAGTCAGTGAATTCGGTCATTGAGAGCCCCAGTGTGTTCTGGCCAGTGTGTTCTGGGAGGCGGTATATAAAGATATCTTGATGTGAGCAAGTGGGGCACCCTTTGATTGCAGCCTGCGCCTGGGATGGTTAACAATTCGTTCAACGATTGATCGGAGGCGCGCGATGTCTGACGCTTTTCGTCTGAACGATTATCTCGCACGCATCGGCCATTCCGGGCCGCTTTCGTCCGACCTCGCCACGCTCTCGGCCCTGCATGCGGCGCATGTGAACGCGATCCCGTTTGAAGGGTTTGATCCGCTGTTCGGCCTGCCGGTGAAGCTCGACATGGCGTCCATCCAAGCCAAGCTCGTCGGCAGCAGGCGCGGTGGGTATTGCTTCGAGCAGAACACGCTGTTCAAGGCGGCCCTTGAGGAGATCGGATTCACGGTGACGGGCCTGGGCGCGCGGGTGCGTTGGATGTCTCCGCCAGACGCGCCGCTCGGGCCGCGTGAGCACATGCTGCTCAAGATTGATCTGCCAGAGGGGGCGTTCCTTGCCGATGTCGGCTTCGGCGCGTGCGTGCTGGATACGCCGCTGCGGTTGGCGGTGGGCGAGGAGCAGCCGACGGCGATGGGCACGTTCAAACTCACCGAGGCGGACGGGTTGCTCTGGCTGTCGGCAAAGCAGCCGGAAGGGTGGCGGGTGATGTATGCGTTCAATCTGGAGCCGCAAATGGCGGCGGATTACGCGCTTGGGAATTGGTACACCTCGACCAATCCGGCCGCACCGTTTCTGCATGTGCTGATCATGGAACGGCTAACGGCGGACAAACGCTACAAGCTGATCAACACCCGCTTCGCGATCGAAGCGCGCGATGGGGTGGTGGCGGAGGAACGAGTGATCGG
>CAIZGT010000751.1 GCA_903932545.1 uncultured Rhodospirillales bacterium | reverse complement strand
GTGGATGAAGCCGGGCAGTGGCAGGTCGAAGCTGCGGTGGTTGTTGGGCAAGCCGGTGAGGGAGCCCGACGCGATGGTGATGCCGTGATAGCCCTTGATGCGGCCGATGATTTTCTTCTTGTTCGGCCGACCGAGCGCGTTGTTGTAGTACCAGACCATCTTGATCGCGCTGTCATTCGCCTCCGAGCCGGAATTGGCGAAGAACACTTTGCTCATCGGCAGCGGTGCGCGGGCGATCAGCATTTCGGCCAGATCGATCATCGGCGCGTGGGATTTGGCGGTGAAGGAGTGGTAGAATGGCAGTTTGCGCATCTGCGCAGCGGCGGCTTGCACCAGACGCTCGTTGGAGAAGCCGAGCGAGGCGCACCACAGCCCGGCCACGGCTTCGAGATATTCGCGTCCGCTCTCATCCATCACCCGCACACCATTGCCGCGATCAATGATCACCGGGCCTGAGATCTCGTGTGCGCGCATATCGGTGTAGGGATGCAGCACATTGGCCACATCGCGCGCTTCGGGGGAATTTGGGCGCAATGCAGTGGCAATCGGCGGCGGGGTCATGGGATGCCTCACGCTAAGTGACTATATGGCAGCATAGACCCGCAATTCTCTGCGGGTGAAGTGATCTCGATGGAGGGCCACCATGTTGTTGCGCCGATCTTTGCTCGCAACCGTCGCCATCATGCCGATCACCGGGCGGGTTCTCGCTCAGACGCTGGATGACGTGTTGGCACCGCATGTTCGCCGCGCGACGGTGATTGCGTGGGGCGATCGGGTGGAGGCGGACAGCCCAGCGTTCACGCCGGAGTCGCTCACCCCGGACGCCACAGTGACGCAGTTCGGGTGGGACGCGCTGGTGGTTGGCGTGATGCCGGTTGCGCAGGGTGAGGACGGTGTGGCGCGGGCGATTTTGGTGGTGGCGCATCCGGCCCCGATCCAGCGCATGCTGCCGGCGCGCATCGCGCCCGGTGCGGTGGCAGGGATGCAGGGTGTCTCGGTGCTCAATCTGGAACAGCATGATGGCAGTTGGCTGATCAGCGATGGTGGATTTCAGACACGCAGGCTGACCGGAGAGACGCTTTGCCGCGTCTCCGGCCCCGGCTTGGCGAATATGAGTGATGCCACGCGCGGCATTATCAACCCGTCCTGCGGCGGCTTGGCCCCCTGGGGGCGGGCGCTGGTTGGTGAGATGCCGATGTTGGCGAGTTCGGGGTTTGTGGTGGAGTTGGACCCGACCGACCCAGAAGCGATCCCGATCAAACGCACGGCGCTTGGCCGGATGCCCCGCGCCGGGCTGTTGGCAACCGTCACGCGCGATGGCAGGCCAGTGGTGTTTATGTCTGAGGCCGGGGCGCCGGGGCGGCTCTATCGCTTCACCGCCGCAGCGCCGATTGCGGCGGACAACCCAGATGCGCTGGATCAAGGCGTGCTCGAAGTGGGGGTGGTGCAGAATGATATGCTGCATTTCATCAAGTCCAGCGAGGAGGCCTCGGCCAGTTCGTTGGGTGCGCCGGCGGGCATGGCATTGCAGGCGGATGGCACCATTTTGCTGGCCTGTCGCGGCGCTGTCGGGCCAGTGGAGGCAACGGACGCGCTGGGCGGTGGCAATCCGGCCGGGCGGATTTTGCTGCTGCGTCCCCAAGGTGGCGCTGCCGATGCGGCCAGCTTTAGCCTGGAATTGGCGCTGCTGGGGGGTGACACCGGCGCTGGCGCGGCGCTGGTTCGGCGACCATCCTGTCTTGCGATTGGCAAGGCTGGGCAGGTTTGGATCGGCGCGGATGGCTCAGGCGTGGCATTGGCTGAGGCGAATTTCACCCAAGTGACGCAGCTTTATCATCAGCCGGTGGGGGCTGTGATCGGCGGGCTGGCATTCACCCCAGATCGGGCGCTGTGCATGGCGGCGGTTCGGCATCCGGGGATGACGCCCGAAGCGAGTTGGGCCAACCCGGCGACCAGATGGCCCACTCTGCGACGGGATATGCCGCCGCAGAGTGTGGTTGTGGGGTTGAGCTTGGGCTAGAACGCAGCGTCCTCAAACTCTTTCAACGTTGCGCCGCCTGCCATGATCTGCGCTGCCAGCGCGCTGGTTTGTGGCAGCAGCTTTTGCATGAAGAAGCGCGCAGTGGTGAGTTTGGCACGGTAGAACGGATCGCTCTCAGCCTTGGGCAGAGCGATTTGTGCGGTGCGCGCCCAAATGAAGGCGAGCGCAGTGAGGCCGAATAGGCGCAGATAATCGGTGGCGGCGGCCCCAGCCTCGAACGGATTGGCCATGCCGGCGCGGGCGATCTGGGCGGTGGTTTGCTGTAAACGGCCAAACGCCTTGGACAATGGCAGCACGAACTCAGCCAGCGCCTCATTCTCGCCATGCGCCTCGATCCATTCCGAGACTGGATGGAAGAAGCGGCGGAGATAGCGGCCGGCATGGGCGGGCATTTTGCGGCCGACCAGATCGAGCGCCTGGATGCCGTTGGTGCCTTCGTAAATCTGCGCGATTTTGGCGTCGCTCACATATTGCTCCATGCCCCATTCGCGCACGTAGCCATGCCCGCCGAGCACTTGCATGCCGATGGCGGTGGCTTCCCAGCCCATGTCGGACAGGAAGGCTTTGATCACCGGCGTCAGCAGCGCCACGAAATCATCGGCCTCCTCACGCACTGCCGGATCGGGGTGCATCACGGAGACGTCTTGTTCGAGTGCGACTTGGGCCGCAAGGGCGCGGCAGCCTTCGATGTTGGCGCGCATGGTGAGCAGCATGCGGCGGACATCGGGGTGGACGAGGATGGAGTCTGCTGCCTGGTCCGGCTCTTGCGCTCCTTGCAACGCGCGGCCTTGGCGGC
>CAIZGT010000750.1 GCA_903932545.1 uncultured Rhodospirillales bacterium | reverse complement strand
GCTCGCTCTACACGCCGCCGCTTGCGTGCAACACCAGCAGCCTCGGGCCGAGAACTGCGACAACCGTCGCCACATCACACACCAAAATCAACAACACCGCCTTGCCGCGCGATAAGCCCAAACCGGCGCGCGCCAGAAAATAATGCAGCGCCACGCCGTAGAACACCACGCCCACCGCAGCACCGGCCACCGCGTTCTGATCCAGCTTCACGCCCATCTGTTCAACCACCCAGAACCCGGCAATCGTTGCGGCCAACGCCATCGGCATCGTCCATTGTGACCAGTTGGACGCAACGCCATAGCGTAGCCAATTGTCGTGCTTGCCCCAAAACCCGGCCAACGCCTCGCTTAGAACCAGCGGCAACAACACTGCCACCACGCTGGCGAACAGATCGGTGAATGCGGCAAGCACCCCGCCTTGGCCAAGTTCGAGCAGCGCGCCCACCAGCGGAAATGCCAATAGCGGGGCCAGCGAGTTCAGAAAACTTTGTTTGGTGGCTTCAAACTCCGCCAGCCCGTCAATCCGAAAGCGGGCAATGCGCACGATGCCTCTGGTGATGCTCACGCGAGGAATGCCTCCAAAATAGCCGCATAGGCGCATGTGAGCGCCTCCATGTCCGCCAAGGTGACGCATTCATCGACCTTGTGCATCGTCTGGCCAACCAGCCCGAACTCCGCCACCGGACAATATTGCGCGATGAAGCGCGCGTCGGACGTGCCACCGCCGGTATCCAAGCGCGGCTCCACCCCGGTGGCCTGCGCAATGGCGGCGCGCAGCTTGTCCACATCTGGCCCTGGCGGGGTGAGAAAGCTCTCGCTGCACGAGGTGATCTCCACCTCAAACCGCTCAGCATAGTGCGCCACACAAGAATTCAGCCACGCGGTGATCGAGGCACCCGTATGCTGATCGTTGAACCGCATGTTGAGCATCGCCGAAGCCTGCGCCGGGATCACGTTGGTGACCGGATTGCCGACATCCACACTTGTCACCTGCAAAGTCGTAGGCTCGAACCAATCACTGCCAGCATCGCGTGGCATCGATGTCAGCGCAGCGAGGATTTGCACCAGACGATGCACCGGATTGTCCGCCAAATGCGGATAGGCAGCATGGCCCTGAATGCCGTGCACGGTGATCCGCGCATTGAGGCTGCCTCTGCGGCCGATCTTGATCACCTCGCCCAGCTTGTGTGGATTGGTTGGCTCACCAACCAAGCAGAAATCCGGGACCTGCGACGTCTCGGCCAGCCATTCCAACACCTTCACCGTACCATCCGTCGCCGGGCCTTCCTCATCGCCGGTGATCAGCAGCGAGATTGAGCCGTGGCGGCGGTGTTCAAGATGTTCAGCGCAGGCGGCAATGAAGCAGGCAATCGCCCCCTTCATATCCACCGCACCGCGCCCGGTCAGCACGCCATCCTCAATCACAGCCTCGAACGGGCTATGCCGCCACGCGCCATTTCCGGGCGGCACCACATCGGTGTGCCCGGCAAAGCAGAAATGTGGCCCTTCAGTGCCAATGCGGGCGAACAGATTGGGCGTGGTGCCGAACGGCAGATGCGTGACGGTAAAGCCCAGATGTTCCAATTCCTGCGTCAACACCGCCATTGCGCCGTCATCGGCAGGTGTCACCGAGGCACAGCGCAGCAGCGCCTGGGCGAGATCAACGGCTGGGTGGGTCATCAATCGCGCAACAAATCGTTGATCGAGGTTTTGGAGCGGGTCTGCGCGTCCACCCGCTTGACGATCACCGCGCAAGACAGGCTTGGCCCCGGCGTGCCATCCGGGAACGGCTTACCCGGCAAGCTGCCCGGCACCACCACGGAATACGGCGGCACTTTGCCGGTGAAAATCTCGCCCGTCGCACGGTCCACAATCTTCGTCGAGGCCGAGATGAACACGCCCATCGACAGCACCGAGCCGCGCCCGATGATCACGCCCTCCACCACTTCCGAGCGCGCACCGATGAAGCAATCATCCTCGATGATCGTCGGCGAATCCTGCAACGGCTCCAACACGCCACCGATGCCAACGCCGCCGGAGAGATGGCAATTCGCCCCAATCTGCGCGCAGCTGCCAACTGTGGCCCAGGTGTCCACCATCGTGTTGCGGCCAACATGGGCGCCAAGATTAACAAAGCTCGGCATCAGCACCACGCCCGGCGCGATATAGGCGGAGCGGCGGACAACAGCACCGGGCACAGCGCGGAACCCGGCCTCACGGAAGCGGTTCTCACCCCAACCATCGGTGAGCATGCCCACCTTGTCCCACACCATCGAACCGCCAGAACCTGGCATCATGCCGCTATCATGCAGGCGGAACGAGAGCAGAACCGCCTTTTTCAGCCATTCATGCACCACCCAACCGGCCTCCGTCGGCTCTGCCACGCGCGCGGTACCAGCCTCCAGCGCCGCCAACGCCGCCTCAACCGCGTCACGTGCAGCGCCCGTGGTGGCTGCGGAGAGCGTGTCGCGCGCGTCCCAAAGGGCTTCGATCTCGGTCTGCAAGCTGGCGTCGGTCATGGCGGTTCCTGTGGTCTGGTCGCAGACAGGATGTGCCGTCGGGTGGGCCGCAAGTCAATGAAGGCGAATGCGCGGGCGTTTACCTAGGGTTTACTGATTTGCGGTCAAATGGGGGGGAGAGGATGTCAATCCGAATGCCCCATCGCCCCGCCCAGCTAGAATCTGCGTCGCATGCTCATGCCGAGATGGCGGGCAGCATCAACACCGCCATGCTCGACAGCCGCCAACGCTGGCGCGATCTGGCGTTGATGACAAGCGATCTGTGCTTTGAAACCGATACCAACGGCTGTTTTGTGTTTATCGCGCCAGATCCAATGCTCGGTTGGCCGTCGCAGTCTCTGCTGGGCCAGCACTCGGATATGCTGATCGCTTGCTGCGATTTTTCGCAAGGCTTTAACCCGTTTCGCCCCGAATCGCCGGTCCGCAACCGTCGTGTCTGGCTGCGGCGGGCCGATGGCTCGCAAATCTGCTTCGTTGTCGCCGCGGCTCCGCTGCTGGATGATACCGGTCGGGTGATCGGCGCGCGTGGCGTTGGGCAAGATATCTCTCAGCAGGAAGGCTATGACGAAGCCGTCGCCACCGCGCTGCGGCGGACGGAAGTGCTCGATCACATCCTCTGGGGCATGCGCCAAGAAGTGCTGGCACCACGGATGATGCAGGCGGCCCTCAGTTCGCTCGTAACCGCCATGGGGTTGGAGGGCGCGGCTGTTCTGGATTTGATGGGCGATGGCGTGCTGCCCACGGTGTTGCACCAATACGGCAACGGGCTTTCGGTTGTGTTGTTCAAAGCGCTGCATCTGCTTGAGCAACAAATCACCGAGCAATCGAATGCCCCGTCTGGGCGATGCCTGATGGTGCTGCCATGTGAAACCCGCTTCGGCGCGCGGGCTGGCGTGGCACTGTGGCGCGGCAATGGCAGCCGCAAGCTTGACGCTGACGATGCCACATTGGCGACCTCCGCCACCGGGCTCATTCGGGTGATTCTTGAGCATGAATCGATCCAGCGCGAAATGGCCCGACAGGCGCGCACCGATCCGCTGACCGGCCTGCTCAACCGCCGTGCCTTCCTGCATGAAATGGGGCGGCGGTTGGAGCGGCTGGAGCATGAGCAATTGCCGGGCACACTGCTTTATATCGACCTCGACCATTTCAAGGCGCTCAACGACAGCAAGGGCCATGATCTGGGTGATGAAGCGCTTTGCCTCACCGCCGCCCTATTGCGCGGCACCGTCCGCCCGCAAGACTTGGTGGCGCGTTTGGGGGGGGATGAGTTTGCCATCTGGATGGATGGCACGGACGGATTTTCTGCCGCTGAACGCGCGGAGGCGTTGACCGTGAATGCCCCACAAACCCTCGCCCACCTTACCGGGATAGAAACCTCGCCGCTCACCCTGTCCATCGGCATGGCCACGCGCTGGCCGGGGCGAGGAGAGGATGTGGAACTGATCATGCAGCGCGCCGACCAGGCGATGTACGACGTCAAACGGGCCGGCCGCGGCCATTGGCGCGCCAGTCGCGCAGAGGAGGATTGATGTCAGCCGAATTGGCCCACCCCCAAGCGTCGAGCATAGCGCCCACAACGGCGCCGAACAGCGATGAAGCCGACCGGGTTCGCCGCGCTGCCAGCCAGTCCGCGCCACAAAGCGCACTGCAGGAATTGGCGTCAGATCCGGCGGTGATGGTGCGCGCGGCGGTGGTGATGAACCAATCTGCGGGCGGTTCGCTGTTCCAACTTCTAGCACGTGACCCCGATGACCGAGTGCGGGCCTTGTTGGGGCGGCGACTGTCTTTGCTGCTGCCAACATTATCAGCCGAAGACCGGGCGCAGCTGCGCGACAATGCGATTGCCACGTTGATGCTGCTGGTCAGTGACGAAACCGAGCGCGTCCGCATCGCCATCGCAGACGCGGTGAAAGATATTCCCGGCATGCCGCACGATCTGATCATGCGTCTGGCCCGTGACATCTCAATTGCCGTCGCAGAGCCGGTTATCCGGCTGTCTCCGGTGCTCAGCGATCACGATTTGCTTGCCCTGGTGTCCTCGCCCCCTGGCCCGGCCACCGTGATGGCAGTGGCACGTCGCCCGGGCCTTGCGAGCGCGGTGGCAACAGCCATCGCCGAGACCGAGAACCCCGAGGCGATTGCGGCGCTTATTGCCAATCAGACAGCCGCGATCAGCGAACACACCTTGGATCACCTCATTGCACGCGCGGTGGGGCAGACCACCTGGCACGAGGCGTTGGTGCGCCGCCCCCGGCTATCGCCGCGGGCATCGATGGCACTTGCTGAATTTGTCAGCGGCCATGTGCTGCAGGAACTCGCGGCCCGCACCGATCTGCCCGGTGATTTGGCCACCCGACTGGCGCAATCCGTCAACATCGCGCGCGGCGGCGGCGGCGAAATTGGTGCCAACATCGATCCACCCAATTTGGATCAAGCCGTGGTTCTCGCGCGCAGCATGGCAAAGACTGGGCAATTGAGTGAGGAAAAGCTGATCGCCACCGCGCGTCGCGGTGAGGCGCGGCTTTGCACGGCCATGCTCGCTGCCACCGCTGGCGTGCCGGCGGAGGTGGTGGACCGGGCAGCCAGGCTGCGCAGTGCAAAAGGCTTGGTAAGCCTCGTCTGGCGCGCAGGCTTCAGCATGCGCGCTGCCGGGCCGATCCAGACTGTTCTGGCAAAACTCCCACCGGATGCGGTGCTGCATCCGACAGATCATGGCGAGTTTCCACTCAATGCCGAGGAAATGCGCTGGCAGGTGGAGTTCCTGATGCGGATTGGCCGAGATACACCAAATTTTCCGTAACGGAACTTGGCACAATAGTGCTTAGCAGCAGGTTGTGTGGAAGCCGAGCACCAGCAGGATGAAGTGGTAAAACGCGGTGATGATGTTGGCCAAAAGCTGGCCGATGTCGAAATTCAGCATCGGCCAGCTTTCCTATTCATATCCAGAGCGTTATTGCCAACCAAGCTCAGCAACAACCCTTTGGAAACATCGCTCAAGGCTTGATCATCGTGCCGATGCCGCCCTCAGTGAACAATTCCAGCAAGCACGCATGCGGCTGGCGACCATCCAGTATCACCGCACTCTTCACGCCACGCTTCACCGCGTCCACGCAATTCTCAACTTTCGGGATCATCCCGCCGCTGATCACGCCGCTGGCAATCGCGGCTTCACAATCCGCAATCGTCATTTCCGGGATCAGCTTCTTGTCTGCATCCAGAACCCCCGCCACGTCCGTCAGCATGAGCAAGCGGCTGGCCCCTAACGCGCCGGCAATGGCACCAGCGGCGGTGTCGGCATTGATGTTGTAGGTCTGGCCGTCTTCGCCCACGCCCACCGGCGCAATGACCGGGATCAGCCCAGCACCCGTCAGCGCATGGATCACCCGCACATCGACATGCTCCGGCTCACCGACGAACCCCAGATCAAGCACGCGCTCAATGCGGCTCCCGGGATCAACCGTGGTGCGCCGCACTTTGCGCGCACGCAGCAAGCCGCCGTCCTTGCCGCAAATGCCCACCGCCAGGGCGCCGGCTTTGTTGATCAGGCCCGCCACCATTTTGTTCACACTGCCAGCCAGCACCATCTCAACCACCCATTCATTTTAAACTAAAAATTTAGTAAAACAAAGCATTCAACTTTTGCCAAAGAGAAACAGCCACCTTTTTGCATCTTTTTTGAAAATATATTTTAAT
>CAIZGT010000749.1 GCA_903932545.1 uncultured Rhodospirillales bacterium | reverse complement strand
TGGCTCGTTCATGGATTACCAACTGCAACGCGCCGACAACTTGCCGTTCTTTGGCTTCGCATCACATCCGGTGCCCGCCAAAACCAACACGCTCGGCGTGAAGGGCTGTGGTGAGGCGGGCTGTGCGGGGGCGTTGCCGTCGGTGATGAACGCAATTGCAGATGCCCTCAGCCAATTCGGCATCCACCACATTGATATGCCCGCCACGCCGCAGAAAGTTTGGGAAGCGATCCAAAACGCGTCCTGACGGGGCTGGACCTACCCGCCTGATGATGCGACATCCTCCCGCGTTTGGCGGGGGGAATTTGATGCGCTGGCCGATATCTCAGCTTGTGATGATCGCCGCCACTCTGGCGCTCGCGGCCTGCGTGGCACCGCCCATCGCGCCACGCGCCACCGGCCCGGTGGTGGAACGCCAAATCGTCGTCACCGCCAATCATCAGGCCTCAGACGCCGCGTTGGCCATCCTCAAACAAGGCGGCTCTGCGGTGGATGCCGCCATTGCGGCAGAGGCGGTGCTCGGGCTGGTCGAGCCCCAGGCGTCCGGCCTCCTCGGCGGCACCGATCTGTTGGTATGGTCTCCCATGACGTCTGCCGTGGAGAATTTCGACGGGATGGCCGCAGCCCCCGCCACCGCTACCCAGGCCGTGGCGCAGGATGCGAATGGCGAGTTGCTAGACCCGCGCCGCGTGGCGTTCAGCCCGCGCGCGGTGGGCGTGCCGGGCGTGCTGCCCGCCTTGTTCGCGGCACATCAGAAATATGGCAAGCTGCCTTGGGCAAAACTGTTTGAACCCGCATTTCAACTTGCCGCCAACGGAGCTGAAATGCCGCGCCAATTGCGCGCGCTCCTGGTGTCGCAAGGCGCCGAAGACGCGCTGGGGCCGATGCGGGCGCTGTATCTTGGGGCGAACGGGCAGGTGATCGCCGAGGGCAGCCGGTTCCGCAATCCAGACTATGCCGCAGCATTGCGCCATATCGCCAGCCAGGGGCCAGACGGGTTGTTCGCGGGTGACGGCATGGTTGAACTGCTCAGCGCGCTCGGCCGTGGCGCTTATCCATCACGGATGAGTGCGGATGATCTGCGCAGCTACCAGCCCCGCATCGGCCCGGCACAATGTCAGGCATGGCGCAGCTATCGCGTCTGCACCGCGCCCGCACCAGCGGCGGGCGGATTCGTGATGCTGCAAATTCTCGGCATGGTCGGCAGCGGCGCGCGCAGTGATGGCACCTATGTCCATCGCTTCCTCGAAGCCAGCCGCCTCGCCGAGGCCGATCGTCGCCGCTATCTGGCCGATCCGGCTTTCATCGACGTGCCAGCGCAGGAATTGCTCGATCCCGGTTATCTGCAGCAACGCGCGGGCCTGATCATGCCGCAGAACAGCATCGACCAGCCGCGCGCGGGCAACGTGGTGGAAGATCAAGCTGCTCTTGCTGACCCGCACAACCCGCAGGCCGGCACCAGCGCGGTTGCTGTGGTCGATGCATCCGGCCTCATCGTGTCGATGACAAGCACCGTCAATCTGCATTTCGGTGCGCATGTCTCAGCGCAAGGAATGGTGTTCAACAACGCGCTGATCAATTTCGCCCCACCGCCGCCCACCACCCTGCCCGGCCTTGGCGGCCGCTATGCCAATGAGATGGCCCCGAAGAAGCGCCCGAACTCGCCCATCGCCCCGGTGATCGTGCTTGATGCCACCAACCGCCCGATCCTGATCGGCGGTGGAGCGGGTGGGCCGATGATCCCAGATCTGATGGCGATGGCGCTGATTGACGTGCTCAGCCAATCCGCCTCCCCGCAACAGGCGCTCGCCGCCGGCCATGTGCACGCCGCCGATCCGGATCACGTGGTGGTGGAAACGGGCAGCGATGCTGAAGCACTGCGACCGGCGCTAGAGGCATCCGGTCATCACGTGGAAACCGAGGGCGTCGATAGCGGCAATGTTGTACTGTTGCGCCAAGGCGATGGCTGGATTGGGGCCGCCGACCCACGGCGGGATGGCACTGTGGCGGGAACTCCCTAATCATGCGTGATGCTCTCGTCGGGCTCTACAAATCCCTCGCCGCGCGCGACATGCTGATCGGCAGTTCCGGCAATGTAAGTGCGCGCAGTGCGACAGGGATGCTGATCACCCCCACCGGCTGCAACGCCGACACACTCAGCGCCGCGCAGATCGTCGAGATGGCGCTCGATGGCGCGTGGCACGGCCCGATCAAACCGTCCTCCGAATGGGAACTGCACGCGGCAATTTACCGTGACGCCCCGACCGCGCAGGTGATCGTGCACACCCATTCCGATCACGCCACCGCGCTTGCCTGCCTCAACCGCCCATTGCCCGCCTTCCACTACAACGTGGCGGAGTTCGGTGGCGAAGATGTCCGCATCGCGCCCTATGCCACATTCGGCACACCCGAACTGGCGGCACGCGCGGCCGAGGCGATCAAGGGTCGCAGCGCCTGCCTGCTCGCCAATCATGGGATGATTGTGCATGGCAGCAGCATCGAAGCCGCACTGTCCAATGCCATCCGGCTGGAAGCACTCTGTAAACAATATCTATTGGTGCTCGCCGCCGGGTCTGCCCGCCTGCTCACCCAGGCTGAAGTCACCGCCGCCATCGCCCGCTATTCAACCTACGGCCAACAACCGGAGTAACACCGCCATGACCGTCACGGAACAGGTTCTCGCCACCGCAAGCGCCAGTTTCGAGACGGACATAACACGCTGGCTCAACTGGCTGCGCATTCCCTCCGTCAGCGCCCAACCGCAACACAACGCGGATTGCATCGCCGCCGCTGACTTCGCCGCGCGTGAACTGGCGGCGATGGGCTTCACGGTGGAAATTCTGCCCACGCCCGGTCAGCCCGTGGTCCTGGCGCATCATGCCGGATCGAATCCCAGCGCACCGCATCTGCTCTATTACGGCCATTACGACGTCCAGCCCGCTGAGCCGTTTGAACTCTGGACCGCACCACCCTTCGAGCCGCAAATCGTCGAAGGGCCGCATGGCCCGCGCGTGGTGGCACGCGGAGCTGTGGACGATAAGGGTCAAGTTGCCACCTGGCTCGCCGCCTTCCGCGCCTGGTTTGACACCACCGGCAGCATGCCCGTGCAAATCACCGTGCTGCTGGAGGGCGAAGAGGAAATCGGCAGCCCCAATCTGGAGCCGTTTATCGTTGCCCATCGCGCCCGCCTTGGCGCCGATATCGCGGTGATCTCGGACACCAACCAGTGGGATATCGACACGCCTGCCCTCACCACCTCGGTGCGCGGCATGGTCTATATGGAAGTCCATTTAAAAGCCGCCTCGCGTGATTTGCACTCGGGCATGTATGGCGGCTCGGCGCTCAATCCCATCAACGCCCTCACCGCAGCCCTCGGCCAATTGCACGACGCAGCCGGGCGGGTTCGGATTAATGGATTCTATGATGGTGTGGCCGACGTGTCGGATGCGCAAAAGGCGGCTTGGCAGGCACTCGGATTCTCAGAACATGATTTTCTGGGGGAAATTGGACTCACCACCCCGGCGGGCGAATCGGATCGGACGGCACTTGAGCGCCTCTGGGTGCGCCCAACCGCCGATATTAACGGAATCTGGGGCGGCTATCAGGGGGCTGGCTCAAAAACCGTCATCGCCGCCGAGGCCGGGGCTAAAATCTCCTTCCGCCTGGTTCCGGGCCAAAGCCCTTCGCATATCATCGCAGGCTTCAAGCATTTTATGGACAGCCACGTGCCGCCGGACGCCAAGCTGTCCTATGTCGAGCACGCCTGCGCACCGGGCTTGGAGATCGACACCAACAACCGCTTCGTCACCGCCGCACGCAGCGCCTTGGAGGCGGAATTCGGCAGAAAACCGGCGATGATTGGCTGTGGCGGCTCGATTCCAGTGGTGGAAGGCTTCCGCCGCGTGTTGGGCATCGACAGCCTGATGATGGGTTTCGGCCTCGGTGACGACAAGCCGCACAGCCCGGATGAGAAATTCGAAATCGCCTGTTTCCGCCATGGCGTGAACAGCCATATTAGATTCCTAAGCGATTTATTAGACATTAAATAGACAGATGCGAAAACGAAATACTCGCGGGTTTCCTCACTGATCCGTGATGTCTCTTTATCACGAGAGCGAGAGTCTAATAACAAAGTTAATATTTGTATTTTAAAGATGTTGAGCGTTGAGGGGGGTTCCTGCTTCATATGTTAAGAAATGTTCTCCCAGCCGAACCAGGGCGGACAGACAGATGAACAGGAACTTCCGCCCTTCAGCCGAAACCCGGCGCAGGGCGGACAACGAGACGGAGATACGAAGATGGCCAGCGACAACGCGAACATCGCCACTGCCGAGCAGACTTCCCGCGAGAACGCTGAGGGCTTGTCCTTCGACCGTATCACCCGCCTCGCCTCCACTGTGATGCAGACCAAAATGGCGATGATCTCGCTGATCCAAGACAGCGGCATGCCGACCCTGGCCGCTGGCCCAGGCGTGGAAGAATTGGGCGCTGGTCAGTCCCTGCCGTTCTGCCATTACGCGGTGAACTCCGATCAGCCGATGGTCGTCACCGACGCCGCCCGCGACCCGCGCTTTGAGAATGACGCGATGGTGGCCGGTGGGCCGAAGCTGCGCTTCTATCTCGGCATTCCGCTGCGCACCCGCGATGGTGCAACCCTCGGCACGCTCTGCACCGTGGATACCCAGCCGCGCACGCCGTCTGCCGATCAGATCAGCATGCTGACCGACCTTGCCCGCATGGTGGTCAATGAGATGGAACTGCGTCAGATGTCGGTCACCGACAGCCTGACCGGCGCGCTCACCAAGCGCGGCTTTGAAACCCGCGTTGAAGCTGAGCGCATCCGCTGCCAGCGTGCAGGCTTCGCGCTCACCCTGGTGGCCGTGGACCTCGACAACTTCAAAAACATCAACGACCGCTTCGGCCATGCGGTGGGTGACAGCATGCTGCGCTCGGTGGTGGATGTGTGCCGCGAAAGCCTGCGCAATTGCGACGTGATCGGCCGCACCGGCGGCGAAGAATTCGTCATCATGCTGCCGGAAATGCCCGGCCCGGTGGCGGCCAAGGTGGCTGAGCGTCTGCGTCAGGCGATTGCAGAAATCCGCCTGCCGGCCAGCGGCGAGATGGTCAACATCACCGCCTCGATCGGCGTGGCCATGCTCTCCCCCGGCCAGCAGACCACCCAGCAGGCCCTGCTGCGCGCCGACATTGCGCTCTATGCTGCCAAAGCCCGCGGTCGCAACCGCGTGGTGCTGGACCCAGCGATGCTGTGATGCGAGGCTGATCTTGGAAATGCGTCCAGGATCTGAATGCAATAGAATATCGTCATCGCCCTTGATCAGGGCACCACGTCAACCCGAGCTATCGCCTTTGAAACGCCAAGCCTGACCCCGCTACACTTGGCGCGCCGTGATATGATCCAGTCATTCCCCGCTTCGGGGTGGGTGGAACATGATGGAGATGAGATTTTCGCCTCCGCCGTCGCCGTCATCGCCGAAGTCAAAGCCCGTTGTGCAGGGCCAATCGCTGCCATCGGGATCACCAATCAGCGCGAGACAACGCTGATCTGGGATCGCAGAACGGGTAAGCCGATCCACCCGGCCATCGTCTGGCAAGACCGCCGCACCGCTGATATTTGCGCCGATTTGCGGGATCAGGGCCATGAGGCCCTGGTGAAGGCTCGCACTGGGCTGCTGCTCGATCCTTATTT
>CAIZGT010000748.1 GCA_903932545.1 uncultured Rhodospirillales bacterium | reverse complement strand
CGGCCAACGCCGCCACAATCGCCAACCGATCCACCTCCGCACGCAGCGGCGGCGAGAGCTTGGCGTAAGTCCGGTAATCGCCGATTGCCGTCTCATTCAGGTCGAAATACGGCGGTGCGGTGTCACACGTCACCGCAATCCCGCGCCGCTTCGCACGCCGAATGATATCCAGCGCCTCGCCCGTCGAGACATGGGCGAAATGCACCGCCCCCCCCGTCATCTCCGCCAACCGCACATCGCGCGCCACGATAATCGCCTCGGCTGCCGCCGGAATCCCAGGCAGGCCCAAGCGCGTCGAAAGCTCGCCCAACGTCGCCGCCCCGCCGCGCGCCAATTCCGGGTCTTCGGCGTGCTGGAACACTTTCGCGCCAAAGCCCGAGGCATAAGACAGCGCCATCCGCATCATCCGTGATGACGCAATCGCCTTGGAGCCATCGGTGAAGCCAATCGCCCCCGCCTCCCGCAACAGCCCAAACTCGGAAAGTTCCTCTCCCCGACAGCCGCGCGTGATGGTGCCATAGGGCATCACCGTAATCCGCCCGGTCTCCTCGCCGCGCGCCCGCAGCAGCCGCACAAACGCCGGATCATCAATCGCAGGCTTGCTATCCGGCAACGCCGCCACCGTGGTGATTCCACCTGCCGAGGCCGCGAGTGCCGCCGATGGCACCGTCTCACGGAATTCGCCGCCCGGCTCGCCGAGTTCCACCCGGATATCCACCAACCCTGGGCACAGCACGCAGCCGTAGCCATCCACCACCGCAACCCCATCGGGTCGGCCAATCGCCTGACCGAGATCGGCAATCTTGCCGCCTTTGACGAGCAGCGCGCCGTGCTCATCCAACCCGCTTGCCGGGTCGATCAGCCGCACATTTTCGATCAGCCATGAATTGCCCAGCACATCAAACATTGCGGCGCGTCTCCCGCGACAGGATATCGAGCACTGCCATGCGCACCGCCACCCCCATCTCCACCTGCTCCTTGATCACACTGCGCACCGGATCATCGGCCACTGCCGAATCAATCTCCACGCCCCGGTTCATCGGGCCTGGATGCATCACAATCACGTCTTTCTTCGCACTGGCGAGCTTGTCGAAATCCAGCCCATAAAACCGGAAATATTCGCGCGCCGAGGGCACCAGCCCGCCCGTCATCCGCTCACGCTGCAAGCGGAGCATCATCACCACATCGGCGCCCTCAATGCCGCGCACCATGTCGTGGAACACTTCCACGCCTAGGCGCGCGCATTCGGCGGGGATCAGCGTCGGCGGCCCAACCACGCGCACCACAGCGCCCATCGCGCTCAACAGATGAATATTCGAGCGCGCCACGCGGGAATGCAGCACATCCCCACAAATCGCCACGATCAGCCCCTGCAGCCGGCCCTTCCGCCTGCGAATCGTCAACGCATCAAGCAGCGCCTGGGTCGGATGCTCATGCGTGCCATCCCCCGCATTGATCACCGCCGCATCCACCTTCTGCGCCAACAAATTCGGCGCACCCGATTGATCATGCCGCACCACCAGCAAATCACACATCATCGCGTTCAACGTCGCCGCCGTATCGAGCAGCGTCTCGCCCTTGTTCACCGACGAGGTTGAGACCGACATGTTGATCACATCTGCCCCCAGCCGCTTGCCCGCCAGCTCAAAGCTGGTCCGCG
>CAIZGT010000747.1 GCA_903932545.1 uncultured Rhodospirillales bacterium | reverse complement strand
TTCGACAAATGGGATCTCGATTTCGCTGTGGTTGGCCACATCACCGACACTGGCCGCATTGTGGTCAGGCACAAGGGCGTGATTGAGGCTGATATCGCGCTTGACCCACTCGCCGAGCAGGCGCCGCTGTATAACCGCCCAACTGTTGACACGCCCAAGCAGAAGCCACTCGGCAAGGTGGCTGATCCGGTTGGGATCGCGGCGGCCTTGCTCAAGCTGATCGGCTGCCCCGATCTGTGCTCGCGCGCCTGGATCACCGATCAGTATGACAGCACGGTTGGCGGTCAAACCGTGAAGCGCCCGGGTGCTGCCGATGCCGCCGTGGTGCGGCTTGAAGGCTCCAAGCGCGCACTGCTGCTCACCACCGATTGCACGCCGCGCTATGTGCAGGCGGATCCGGAATTGGGCGGCATGCAGGCGGTGGCCGAGACGTGGCGCAACATCACCGCCGTGGGTGGCCGTCCTTTGGCGATCACCGACAACATGAATTTCGGCAACCCAACCAAGCCGGAGATCATGGGCCAATTCGCGAGCGCCATCAAAGGCATGGCGAAGGCTTGCGTGGCACTCGATTACCCTGTCGTGTCCGGCAACGTGTCGCTTTACAACGAGACTGAGGGCCGCGGCATTCTGCCCACGCCCGCCATCGGTGGCCTCGGCGTGATTGATGATGCGGCGGATGCGGTGGGCCTCGGCATCACAGCGGGCCAGACATTGGTGCTCATTGGCGACACCAGCGGCCATCTCGGACAGTCGCTTTGGCTGCGCGAGGTTCTCGGCCGGGAGGAAGGCCCACCGCCGCCGCTCGATTTGAGCACGGAACGCGAGAACGGCGATTTTGTGCGCGGCCAAATCCTCACCGCCAACGTGGAAGCCTGCCACGATGTCGCCGACGGTGGCCTGTTGGTCGCCGTGGCAGAGATGGCGATGGCCGGTGGTGTGGGTGTGAAGCTCAACCCAATCCCCCCCGGCATCGCGGCCCACGAATATTACTTCGGCGAAGACCAAAGCCGCTACATCCTCGCCACCCGCGCGCCGGGGGCGTTGATCGTTAATGCAATCACCAACGGGATTTCCGCCTTGCAAATTGGCGAAGTGACGGGCGATTGTTTGACATTGGCGGACGGCGTTACAATATCGCTGGAATGTATCAGCCGCGAACACACGCGGTTCTTCACCGAATGGATGGATTGACCGATGGCGATGCAGGCCACTGAGATTGAGGCGATGATCAAATCCGCTTTGCCGGATGCGGTTGTTTCCATTCAAGATTTGGCCGGAGACGGCGATCACTATGCCGCCACCGTGGTGAGCGAAAGCTTCCGTGGCATCAGCCGCGTGAAGCAACACCAGATTGTCTATGCCGCATTGCGCGGCGAAATGGGCGGCGCGCTGCATGCGCTCGCTCTGCAAACCTCTGCCCCGGAATAAGGAGACATCACGATGAGCGATATCGCCACCCGCATTCAGACCCAAATCGAAGCCAACCCGGTGATGCTCTACATGAAGGGCAACGCGATGTTCCCGCAATGTGGCTTCTCCGCCCGCGTGGTGCAGATTCTGCAACATGTCGGCGCGCCGTTCGCCACCGCGAACGTGCTGGAAGACGCTGAGTTGTGCGACGGGATCAAGGCGTTCTCAAACTGGCCGACCATTCCACAGCTTTATGTGAAAGGCGAGTTCGTCGGCGGCTGCGACATCATCACCGAGATGTTCCAGGCTGGTGAGTTAACAAAGC
>CAIZGT010000746.1 GCA_903932545.1 uncultured Rhodospirillales bacterium | reverse complement strand
CCATGCGCGGCCACACCGGCGCATTGCGTTCCACCACTTCCTGCCACGTGACGCGATCCACCGTCAGATCCACCGAGGGCGGCACCGAGGTCAGCGAAGCGGCCGCGAAGAAGATCGAGAAGCCGATGCCGATTTCAATCTCGGCAAACCGCTTCATCCGAGCGACAGAAGCCGTCGGATCGGCGCGCAACCGTGCCACTGTGCGGTAATTGCCATAGCCGAGCAGCAGCAACAGCCCAAACATCGACGCCTTCGCCAGCGCCATCACGCCATAGGCTGTGCCGTAAATCGCATCCGGTGCGCCGATATAGAAGATGCTGAAAATCGTCGCTGAGACCACAATGCAGACCACGCCAATCATCGACATCCGCGAGAACCGCGCGCCCACCAGCCGCCAGCCAAACCCGTCCTGCACCCTCCCGAGGGCTGCGACAAAGGCCGGAATGCCGCCCACCCAAATCGCCGCGCCGAATTGGTGCAAAAACGCGCCGACGAGCAGAATCGGCCCGTCAGTCAGACGCGCGGCAGCATGCGTGGTCATGGTGGCTGCCATCAATTCGATCAGACCGGCGACAATCAGCATCCCGCGCGGCGCCGTCGATCCATAGGCGAAGAGCAGGGCCGAGATCACCAAGGCCGCACCAATCTTTACCAAGCCCGCCTCCGCTGAGGACGCACCAAGGGCTTCGGGCAAAGTCAGATCAACGGTTGCGATCAGAACTGAGGCTTGCAACGCCACCGTCAACGCCTCGCAGATCACCAATGCAATCGCAGACCACATCGCGATACGCGCAGTATCTGTGGCGATTTTCAGCCCGACATGTTCAGCCAGCGGCAACGCCAGCGCGATCAGGAACAAAATGCCGCCGATTGTCATCGACTGCGCCACAATGGTCAGGCCGTGGATGATGATGCTGAGATAGCCAAACAGATCAACGAGCAAAATCATCTACTGCGCTCCACCCACCGTGAACGGCACATCGCCGCGGGTGATGTGCCCGTCCACCGCCAGCACCTGCCAGCGAATGGTGTAGGTGCCGGGCGAGAGCGTGGCCGAGGCGAACACAATATCGTCCGTCCCTTCATCCAAGATCGGCAGGATCGACTGGGCCTTATCTGGCCCGGTGATCAGCAGGCGCGAGCGGCGACGGTCGATGCGGCTGTTGTAGCGGAAGGTGAATTTGATCGGCCCAGCAGGCACCGTGCCGCCAATGGCGGGCGTGCTGTCCAGCAAAATGGCATGAGCCTGGGCCGCGCGGGCACCTACCAGGGTTAATGCAGCCACCAGAACCGCTCTTCTTCGCATCTGCACAACCTATTCTGACGGCAGCGATCTAGCGCCTGATCTTGCACATGTCCAATGCGCACCCTCTCGCCTGGATGGGGTGGACGCTGTGCCGCAAAGCTTGTGTAGTCACGCAAGCCTTCATGAGCGAGCCAGGGAACCGATGAGCCGACCACCTCTCTCCACCCGCGCCGATTACCGTTATTTCCAAACCATCACCACGCGCTGGCAGGACAACGACGTGTTCGGCCATGTCAACAATGTGGTGTATTATTCGTGGATCGACACGGCGGTGAACAACTTCCTGATCGCCAATGGAATTTTGGAATTGGGCGGCAGCGAGATCGTTGGTGTGGTGGCGGAGACAAACCTGCGTTATCTCCGCGAAATCGCCTATCCAGACCCAATAACCGTCGGCATCCGCGTGGAGAAGCTCGGCAATTCCTCAGTGCGCTACGCCTCAGCGGTGTTCCGTGCGGATGAGAATGTGGCGTCGGCCGAGGGGTTCTTCGTGCATGTCTATGTGCGCCGTGAAACCATGACGCCGACCCCGATCCCGGCCATACAACGCGCCGCGTTCCAATCAATAATGTAAGGGAGAGCCGAGTATGGACACCGGATTGAAGGGCAAAACCGCCTTAGTCTGTGCCGCGAGCAAGGGCTTGGGCAAAGCTTGCGCCATGGCGCTGGCGCAGGAAGGCGTGAACGTGGTGATCACGGCGCGGGGCGCCGAGGCGCTCGAAGCCACCGCCGCCGAAATCCGGGCGGCAACCGGGGTGACGGTGATTGCAGTGGCTGGTGACATCACCACACCTGAAGGCCGCGCCGCTGCTCTGGCCGCCTGCCCAAACCCGGATATTTTGGTCAACAACGCCGGTGGTCCGCCACCGGGTGACTTCCGCAGTTGGGAGCGTGCCGATTGGATCGCAGCCCTTGACGCAAACATGCTTACCCCGATTGAGCTGATCAAATCGGTGATTGACGGCATGATCGCCAAGGGTTTTGGCCGGATCGTCAACATCACTTCCGGCTCGGTGAAATCTCCAATCGCCACGCTCGGCATGAGCAACGGCGCACGTGCTGGGCTTACCGGCTTTGTCGGCGGGCTGTCGCGTCAGGTGGCCAAGCACAACGTGACGATCAACAATCTGCTGCCCGGCCCGTTTCTAACCGATCGTTTGCGCGCGAACGCAAAAGCGGCGGCGGAGGCGGCGGGCAAGGACGTGGATGTGGTGCTAATGGAACGCGCCAAGGCCTCGCCTGCCGGGCGCGTGGGCGATCCGGCAGAATTCGGCGCGGCTTGCGTGTTCCTGTGCAGCGCGCAGTCTGGCTTTATCGTGGGCCAAAATCTGCTGCTCGATGGCGGGGCGTTCAACGCCACGATGGGGTAGGCATCCTATGCGCGCTTTGGTGATGTTGCTGCTTGTTCTGCTCTCTGTCGCCCCAGGCTGTTCTGCTGCCTGGGCGCGGAAATCGGCGGACACGTTGCGCATCACCTGGCGCGAGGCGGTGTTGGATCCAGACCCATACCACAACGCGCTGCGCAACGGCCTCGTGCTGTCGCATCAGGTGTGGGACGGGCTGATTTACCGTGATGCAGACACTTTCGCGCTGAAGCCACTATTGGCCGAGTCGTGGAAATATCTCGACGAAACCACCCTCGAATTTACCCTACGCCCCGACGCCATGTTCCAAAACGGTGAGCGGGTAACGGCTTCAGATGTGGTGTACACCGTGGCCACCGCGCTGACCGACAAGCACGTGGCGGTACCATCTAATTATGCCTGGCTCGCGGGGGCCGAGGCGGTGGACGAGACGCATGTGCGCATTCGCCTCAAGCGAGTGTTTCCGGCGGCGTTGGAATACATCGCTTTGGTGCTGCCAATCCTGCCCGCCGAATATCGTACCCGTGTTGGCACCGATGAATTTAGCCGCCACCCGATTGGCGCGGGGCCGTACCGCCTCACCTCGGTGGCGCCAGAACGGCTGGTGTTGGAGCGCAACGAGGCCTACCGCGCCAGTAGCCCTAAAGGTGTGCCGCCGATACAGCGCGTGGTGATCCGCCAAGTGTCAGACTCGCAAGCTGAGCTGGATGATCTGCTACATGGCGATGCAGATTGGATCTGGGCCTATGCGCCAGACAAATCCGCCCTGATATCCGCCAACCCGGCGTTGCAGGAAGTGCGCGCTGAGAGCATGCGCATCGGCTATCTTGCCCTTGATGCAGCGGGGCGATCGGGGGCGGGCAATCCGCTCACCAACCCGAAAGTGCGCGCTGCGATCTTTGCCGCGATTGACCGCAACGCGCTATCACGCACCTTGCTCGCAGTTGGTGGGCGGGTGCCGGATGCGCCGTGTTTTCCCACCCAGTTCGGCTGCGACCAAACCGCCGCACCGCGTGTGACACTGGATCGCCCGCGTGCCCGCGCGCTGCTGGAGGAGGCAGGCTACAAGGACGGGTTCAACACCGAAATCGTGTCTTACGTGCTGCCGGAATACGCCCAGGCAGCCGCGGCGGATCTGGCGCAAATCGGCATTCGGGCGCGTGTATCTCAGTTGCCGGTGGGGGATGCGTTGCGGCGACAGGCCGATGGCTCAGCGCCGCTGTTTATGGGCAGTTGGGGCAGCTACTCGATCAACGACGTCTCTGCCATTCTGCCGTATTTTTTCGGCGGCGGAGACAGCGACATGGCACGCGATCCGGAACTGGAGCAATTTGTCGAGGAAGGCGGTTCCACTATCAGCGCAGATAAGCGCCGCCAAGCCTATAGCCGCGCTATCCGACTAATCGGCGAGCGCGCGCTGTGGCTGCCGCTGCACTCCTATGTGGCCACCTACGCTTTTTCGCGCGCGCTCATTTTCCATCCCAGCCAAGACGAATTGCCGCGCTTCTATCAGGCGTCTTGGAAGTAGGGCTGATACACATTTGACGTGAACGGTGCATTTTCCCGTCTGAGTCACGCAAAGTTCACGCCAATATATATGGTGGACGTTGTGCTCACCTCATGAGTGCTGCGTGCCGATCACGGCATTGATGGCGAAGGAGGAGTCATTGAAGCGAAACAAGAGCCTCTTGCGCGCCATCTTACTGGAGGTGGAAGAATCGCCTGGCTTTGATGGCCGCAAGCGCCAGTTTTTCAGCTTCGAGATCGAGGGTTACACCAAGACCGAGGTTCATTTTCACGTCCACATGTTGATCCAGGCGAAATACCTGGCCGCCGATGAACATGAAGACGGATTTATCGGCCACGGCCTGACCCTGGCCGGGCATGATTACCTCGACTTGATCCGCGACACCGGCACTTGGCGGATGGCGAAGGGCAAGTTTGGCGAATTGCTGATCTGCCTGCTGCGTCTGACCGGCGATGTCGCGGGCAGTGTGGTGAAGCAGAGTTTGAATGATCACCTAGGCGGGCGGTCTTTTTAAGAACGCAGTTTGCCTCGATAGTGTTCGCGCAGTGCCGCCATTCACGAATACTGTGGCAAATCCGCTTGCATCCCCGGCATTGCCCCCGCTATACGCGCGCCTTCGCATGACCGGTCGGGATCGGTCGCGCCATTGGAGTTTTTCGCCATGAAGCCGGGCATCCACCCAGAATACCACTACGTGACCATCATCATGACCGATGGCACCGAATATCGCACCCGCACCTGCGCCGGGAAAGAAGGCGACGTGATGCGCTTGGATATCGATCCGAAGTCGCATCCGGCCTGGACCGGCGTGCAGCGTATGATGGATACCGGAGGCCAGGTGGCGAAGTTCAACAAGAAATTCGCAGGGCTCGGCATCAAGAAGGCCTGATCGCTTTCTGCCATCGCGTGAGATTTTTAGAAAACGCTACCCTCTTGAAACCGAGGGTGGCGTTTTCTATTTCCAGTCCGTCTGAGATGCCCATCAGGGGTCTTGGAGGCTACCAGTGTCGGCCCGCATGGGCGATGCGTTTCGCAAACCTTGCTTGATGAGAAGGTCAGAAAAATGAACGCGATGAATCTGTCTCCTTTGTTCCGTACCGCCATCGGCTTTGATCGATTGGCTCGGTTGGTAGACACCGCGGCGGCCACGGACGTGTCCTACCCACCCTACAACATCGAAAAAATCAGCGACGACGATTACCGTCTGACGATGGCCGTTGCAGGCTTTGGTCCTGAAGACATCGAGATGACGGTGAAAGACAACACGCTGATCGTTGCTGGCAAGGTGGCGCAAGACGCGCCGACCGCCGAGGTGCTGTATCGCGGCATCGCTGGCCGCGCGTTTGAGCGTCGCTTCGTATTGGCCGATCACATTGTCGTCGATGGTGCCGATCTGAAGAATGGCCTGCT
>CAIZGT010000745.1 GCA_903932545.1 uncultured Rhodospirillales bacterium | reverse complement strand
TCGTCGAGGATCAGCAGATTGGACGGCTTGGCGAGGGCCACTGCCAGCGTGACCCGCCCACGCTCGCCGCCCGACATCACGCCCACCGGCGTGCGCGCCTGTTCGGGGGCGAACAGGAAGTCTTTCATATAGCCGATGACATGCCGCTTCTCGCTGCCGATTTCGACATACGAGCCGGTTCCGCCCGTGAGAGTGTCGGCCAGCGGCACGTCGGGGTCCAGGCTCGAACGGCTCTGATCAAGCACCACGGTTTGCAGCGACGCACCGAGGCGGATTTCACCGGAATCAGGCGTGAGTTCGCCGAGTAGCAGCTTGAGCATGGTGGATTTACCGGCCCCGTTGGGACCGATAATCCCCACCCGATCGCCGCGCATGATGCGGGTGGTGAGGTTGCGGATGATCGGGCGACCATCGAAGGACAGGCTGACATCCTCTGCCACCGCCACCAGCTTGCCGGAGATATCGGCATCTTGCGACACCATCCGAGCCCCACCCAACGGCCCGTTGCGTTGGCGGGTTTTCTCGCGCAGATCGTGCAGCCCAGCGAGGCGCTTCACGTTGCGCTTGCGTCGGGCGGTGACGCCGTAGCGCAGCCAATCCTCTTCCATCACCAGCTTGCGGCCAAGCTTGTGGCGCTCGCGTTCTTCCTGTTCGAGAACCTCGTCGCGCCACGCTTCGAAATGCGCGAAACCCTTCTCAATGCGCCGCGCGATGCCGCGATCGAGCCAGACAATGGCGCGCGAGAGCGATTCGAGCAGGCGACGGTCATGGCTGATCAACACCAGGGCCGAGCGCATTGAGTTCAACTCGGCTTCGAGCCAAGCGATGGCGGGCAGATCCAAATGGTTGGTCGGCTCGTCGAGCAACAAAATGTCGGGATTGGGTGCCAGCACACGCGCGAGCGCCGCGCGCCTGGCTTCACCGCCGGAGAGATTGTCCGGCTTTTCGTTGCCCGACAGGCCAAGCTGTTCGAGCAGATAATGCGCGCGATATTCGTCATCGCCCGGCCCGAGGCCGGATTCCACGTAATGCATCGTGCTGGTATATGCCGAGAGATCAGGCTCCTGCGGCAGATAGCGCACGGTGGCACCGGGTTGGGTGAACACCATGCCCTTGTCGGCGGGGATCAGCCCTGCGGCAATTTTGAGCAAGGTGGATTTGCCCGAGCCGTTGCGGCCCACGAGGCAAAGCCGCTCGCCGGGGCTGACCGATATTTCGGCGCCCGTGAGCAGCGGGGCGCTGCCGAGTGAGACGTGGATGTCTTGAAGCGAAAGAAGGGGAGGGGCTGCCATGGCGCTGTGAGTGCGGGGCTTGGGCAGCCAAGTCAAGGCACAGCTTCGCGCATCGCCTAGGCTTGCGTGAGCGTTTGTTCCAACAGCGTGAGAGCGGCGATGGCGAATTCGCGCATATTCGCCTCGCGCTCCCCATGCCCGGTCTCGATGGTCTGGCTGCAACGGAGCGGGCCATAGACGGCGAGGCAGACATGGCCCGGCGCGTCACCATAGCGGTTGCCGGACGGCCCGGTCGCCCCGGTTTCCGCCAACGCCCATGTGGCATTGAGGCGGGCTTTCGCGGTCTCAGCCAGCAGCAGTGCGTAAGGCTCGGTGGAGGCGCGCATTCCAGCCATCATCTCGGGCGTGATGCCGAAGGCGGCGCGGGCGTGTTGGGTGTAGATAATATCCCCACCCCGGAAATATGCCGACGCGCCAGGGATTGCGAGCAGGGCGGCGCTGATCAGCCCACCGGCTGAGCTTTCGGCAATCGCGATGGTTTCGCCCCGGGCGATCAGCAGAGCGGCGCAGCGTGCGGCGAGGGGGAGGAGGGATTGCATCATTTGGTTCCAACGGAGGTCACCCGCGTAAGCGTAGCGCAATACGGGAACTCGAGATCG
>CAIZGT010000744.1 GCA_903932545.1 uncultured Rhodospirillales bacterium | reverse complement strand
TGTCGCTGCCCATGTAGTGACCCTGCAGGGTCACACCGGACATCGACACCGAAGCGCCGGCATCATAGACGCTGAACGCCTTGTTGGCTGCGCCGCTGATCGGGCCGACGGTGCCGCCCTGCATCAAGCCGACTTCACCCATCACAGCGGCCGGACCGAACGAACCCTTATAGCGAACAACCGCTTCAACGGTGTTCTTGCGGGTGCCGGCGTTTGCAGCGCTCGCGTTGGAGCTGCCCGGAAGAGCAGTACCGCCGAGGTTACCCGGGCTCGTCGCGATGTTACAACCACCACCCGTGGTCGTTGCGCCCGTCGAGCAAGTGCCGATGCCGGACATTGCGTTCGGCTCGTAGCTGAGGCCGAGGTCAAACCCAGCGAAGCTCGGCGAGGCGTACACGATCTTGTTGGTCATGTATTCCCAGCTGTTGTTCGCGAACACATAGTTCAAGCGGGTGCCAGTCGAACGCGAGTAAGCGCCGACCGAACCCGTGAAACCGCCTTCAACTTCGAATGTGTTAGCAGTGAGCGCGCCGACCGACATGCTGGAGATCGGGCCGCTGGCAGTGCCCATGTAGATGCGACCGGCCTGAGCCGTGCCGACATAGACATACTCACGACGAACCTGAACCCCGTCGGCCTTCGAGGTTGCGTTCAGAGCGTAGGTCGAATCATAGAACTGGCGGAGTTCAACCTGTGCGCCGTATTGCAGGCCGGTGTTCAGCGCGCCGTCAAAGCCGAAATACAGACGCATGAAGGTCTGGATGTCGACAGCGTTCAGCTTCGCAGTGCGGGCGGTGCCGGTCGCAGGCGAGTTGCCAGATGCCGAGGTGCCGGTGGTGGCGCCGCCGGAGAAGCTGTCGGAACCAACGGAAATGCCGGACTCGACCTTACCCTTGATGTAAACGTTCATGGTGCCTGGCGAGGCGACGCCGGTGGCGGGAGCAGACATGCCAGATGTGATGATCGAGTTTTCAGCCTGAGCGGAGCCAGCGGCGAGAATGCCGAAGCCAGCGATGGCCGTAGCGGCCAGCATGATGTTACGCATAAATTCCTCCAAAAATCGCCGAATGTCCGGCAGATCAAAGTCTCGCCCCGTCTCCCGAACCTGTTGGCTACTCGTCGTTACAACTGAGGACGCCGTGTGACACAGGTAGATGCTGGGCGGGTGCCGCCAGACCTGGGCAAGATTAATGAACGCGCCGTTGACGTTCGGCAATGCGCCGAAACAAGCCAGCATGGCATTTGCGGAACACTGTTGCTATCATGCCACAGATTTGTCAGTGCTTGACGTTATCGTGCAATGCAGCAAGTACTGGCGCATGATCATTTCGCCATCATACGACGCAGTTGCAACAAACTTGAACGACATCCGGCAATTGATCGCGGCTTCCTGCGTGCAAGCCGGGCGCGATCCGCTTGAGGTGACGCTGGTTGCGGTGTCTAAAACCCACCCGGCTGACGCGGTGCGCGAGGCGATCGCGGCTGGGCAATTGGTGTTCGGTGAAAACCGGGTGCAGGAAGCTGCCAGCAAATTTCACGATCTTCGCCAAGCGGTGTCGGGATTGCGGCTGCATGTGATCGGCGGGCTGCAAAGCAACAAGGCGCGCGACGCGGTGCGCGTGGCGGACTGCATTGAGACCCTCGACCGTGCCAAACTCGCCGATGCCATTGCTGATGCGGTGCAACGCGAAGGGCGCTGCCCGGACTTGTTGGTGCAGGTGAATGTGGGCGATGAGGCGCAAAAATCCGGCGTGCCGACGGCAGAGGCGGATGATTTTATCACGCTGTGCCAAAGCCGCTTTGGCGCATCGCTCAAAGGCCTGATGTGTATTCCACCGGCAGAGGGCAACCCTTCGCCACATTTCGACTGGCTGGCCGCGCGCGCCAAGCGACACGGGCTTGCGGTGGTGTCGATGGGGATGTCGGGTGATTTTGAGGCCGCGATCGCGCATGGGGCGACGCATGTGCGGGTGGGCTCAGCGATATTCGGGCATCGCGGGTAGTGCGCGACCCGCATCGGTGATGCGGGCTACGGCTTTTGCCAGACTGGATCCTTCAGGCGTGAGACGAACGCGGTGTGCGCGGCAATCTGCGCATCGCTTGCTGCCATCAACCTGGGTGTGCGCGCGCCGGACGCGGTATAGACCGCAACCTGCATTGCACTCTGCGCATCGTCATCGGCCAGCCCCAGCCCGCGCTGCCGACCGCCGGTGAGTTCGACGTAAACCTCGGCGAGCAGCTTGCAATCGAGCAGAGCGTTGTGGTTGGTGCGGGCTGAGAGGTCGATATCGAAGCGGCGGCACAGCGCATCAAGGCTGTTGGGCATGCCGGGGAAACGCTCTTTGGCCATCACCAGTGTATCAACCATGCGCGCCCGGTTGAGTTCGGGTTTGCCGCAACGGCGGAATTCGGCGTTCATGAAGCCGAAATCGAACGGGGCGTTGTGAGCGATGAGCGGATCATCGCGCAGGAAATCGAGAATTTTCTGGGCAACTTCGGCAAATTTCGGTTTGCCCTCAAGATCGGCCAACGTCATGCCGTGCACGCGGCTGGCTTCGATTGGAATGTCGCGCTCGGGGTGGACGAGGACGTGCAAGAAGCGGTCAGTCGGCAGATCGTTGAGCAACTCGATGCCTGCGAATTCGATCACCCGGTCGCCGGTGAGCGGATCAAGGCCGGTGGTCTCGGTGTCAAACAGAACGGCGCGGCTCATGCGCGGATATCCCGCAGGATGCGCTTGATTTGACGCAAAGCGTGGAAGCGTGACAGGCCGGTGTTGATGACGATGTCGGCAAGCTTGCGCTTCTGCGCATCCGGCATCTGGCGCGCGATGACGGCCTCGATTTGCGCGGCGTCCATCTTCCGACGGCGCTTGACCCGGGCCACCTGCACCGATTTGGGGGCGGAGACGACGATGGTTTGATCCACCCGGCGCTGGCCGCCGGTTTCAAACAGCAGTGGAATATCCAGAACCGCAGCGGGGGCGCGGGCGATGCGGGCTTGGGCGAGAAACCGCCGCTCGGCGCGGCGCACCAGCGGGTGCATGATACGCTCCAATTTCTTCAAGGCGTCCGGCTTGCCCAACACCGCGTCTCGCAGGATTTGCCGGTTCAACACGCCGGATTCGACGCTGCCGGGAAATTG
>CAIZGT010000743.1 GCA_903932545.1 uncultured Rhodospirillales bacterium | reverse complement strand
GGGTCGGTGAGGACGGTGATGAACGGCAGCCCGGCTTCCTTCACCGCGCGCGAGGCGATCACGGTGCGCGGCATTTGCATCAGGCTGACGGCGCCTTCCTGCATGCGCGCGCCACCGGAGGCGGTGAAGACGATCAATGGTGCATCTTGCAAGACGGCAAAGCGCGCCGCGGTGACGATGGCTTCGCCCACGGCGGCGCCCATCGAGCCTGCCATGAATTCGAATGCCATGGTGGCGACCACGGCCTTCTGGCCGCCGATGTTACCGTGGGCGACGATGATGGCATCGTCTAACCCGGTGACATCACGCGCGGTTTTCAGGCGGGCGCTGTATTTCTGGCTATCGGTGAATTTCAGCGGATCGGCAGGCACTTTCGGCAATTCGATGCGGCTGAATTCGCCGTTGTCGAAGGTCCAACGCAGGCGTTCCGGTGCGGTGCAGCGCATGTGGTGGCCGCAGGCGGTGCAGACTTTCTTCGCACGCTCCACTTCGGCGTGGAACATCATCTGCTGGCAGGATGGACACTGAATCCAGAGATTGTCTGGGACATCGCGCCGCCCGAGCAGGGTGCGGATTTTTGGGCGGACGTAGTCGGTGATCCAGCTCATGGGGCGTGATCCTTAGGAAGTAACACGGGCGGTGCGCACGGCTTCGGCCAATTCACGCACTTGGTCGAGCACGAGGCGGACTGTGTTGGGCTGCGCGCGGCCGTGTTCATCGAGGCTGTGGGCCAGCGTGTCGAGCAGGGCGGAGGCAACAACCGCCGCATCACCCTGACGCACCGCTTCGGCGGCTTGCGCGGGGGTGCGGACGCCGAAGCCGATGGCGATGGGCAGGTCGGTCACGTGGCGGATGCGCGGGATGGCGGCAGCGAGTTCATCGCTTGATGCCGTGCGCGTGCCGGTGACGCCGGTGATGGAGACGTAATAGACGAAGCCGGATGAGCCGTTGAGGACGAGCGGCAGGCGATCATCGTCAGTTGTGGGGGCGACAAGGCGGATCACATCCAAACCGTGTGCGCTTGCGAACGGCAACAGCAAATCGGCTTCCTCGCTCGGCAGATCGACCACGATCAGCCCGTCCACGCCCGCCGCAGCGGCGTCGATGGTGAAGCGTTCGACGCCGTAGCTGTCGATGGGGTTGAGGTAGCCCATCAGGATGATCGGCGTCTCATTGTCCTCACGCCGGAATTCCCGGACCATCGCCAGCGTGTGCGTCATCGCACCACCGGCCTTGAGCGCGCGGATCGAGGCGAGTTGGACGGTGGGGCCGTCGGCCATCGGGTCGGTGAACGGGCAGCCGATTTCGATCAGGTCCGCACCCGCGCCGGGCATGCCGCGAAGGAGGGCCATTGAGGTGGCGCTGTCCGGATCCCAAGCTTCCAGGAACGGAATCAGCGCGCCACGACCTTCGGCTTTGAGGGCGGCGAAACGGGCGGCGATGCGGCTCACAGCGAGACTCCCAAGGCTTCGGCGACGGTGAAGATATCCTTGTCGCCTCGGCCACAGAGATTCATCAGGATGATTTGGTCGGCGGGCAGCGTGGGTGCCAGTTTGGACACGTAGGCCAGCGCGTGCGCCGGTTCGAGGGCGGGGATGATGCCTTCGGTGCGGGTGCAAAGTTGGAACGCGGCGAGTGCCTCTTTGTCCGTCGCGGAGACGTATTCGACGCGCTCGATGTCGTGCAGCCAGGAATGTTCCGGGCCGATGCCGGGGTAATCCAGGCCCGCGCTGATCGAGTGCGCTTCTTGGATTTGGCCGTCCTGGTTTTGCAGCAGATAGGTGCGGTTGCCGTGCAGCACGCCGGGGCGGCCACGTGTGAGGCTGGCGGCGTGTTCCTTGGTGTCCACGCCGTGGCCTGCGGCTTCAACGCCGATCAGGCGGACTTCGCGGTCATCGAGATAGGGGTGGAATAGCCCCATCGCATTCGAGCCACCGCCGATGCAGGCGACGGCGATGTCGGGCAAGCGGCCTTCGACTGCGCGCATCTGGACTTTGGATTCCTCGCCGATCACCGATTGGAAATCGCGCACCATCATTGGGTAAGGATGCGGGCCTGCGACGGTGCCGATGATGTAGAAGGTGTCTTCCACATTCGCCACCCAATCGCGCATCGCATCATTCATCGCGTCCTTCAGGGTGCCAGCGCCGGAGGTGACGGGTTTTACTTCAGCGCCGAGCAGCTTCATGCGGAACACGTTGGGCGACTG
>CAIZGT010000742.1 GCA_903932545.1 uncultured Rhodospirillales bacterium | reverse complement strand
GTGACTGGAGTTCAGACGTGTGCTCTTCCGATCTGCCTCGGTGTAGAACAGCCGCTCCACGTCCTCGGGGCGGTGCTTGAACAGGGCGGCGACGGCGTTGAAGCCGCAGATGATGTCGGTTTGCATGGGCGTGGCTTCCGCTGTGCGCGCGAGAGTGTCAATCTCTTGGAGTGATAGACCTGTCAATTCTCTACCGCGACCCGCATTTTGTGGTGCTCAACAAGCCACACGGCCTGAAGGTGCATGCCGGGCCGGGCGGTGGGCCGAGTGTTGAGGATTTCCTCCCCAGTTTGAGCAAGCGCGATGACGGGCCGTGGTTGGCGCATCGCCTGGATGCCGAGACGTCGGGGTGTTTGCTGGTGGCGTTGCGCAAACAGCCGTTGATCCTGGCGCAGAAGGCGTTCGCCGAAAGGCGGGTGCGCAAGGCGTATTGGGCGGTGGTGATCGGTGGGCCGGATGCCGATGCGGGGGAGATCGCGGCCCCGCTGGCGAAGATCACCACGCGGGCGGGGTGGACGATTGCGGTGCGCCCGGATGGGGCGGACGCGCTTTCGAGTTATCGGGTGCTCGGGCGGGGTGATGGGATCAGCTGGCTTGAGATGGTGCCGCACACCGGGCGGACGCATCAGCTGCGGGTGCATTGCGCGCATGCCGGGTTTCCGATGCTGGGGGACGGGCTTTATGGCCGGGCTTCCGGTGGGTTGCATCTGATGTCGCGGGCGTTGGCGGTGCCTGAGACGGCGGTGGATGCCGTGGCTCCGCCGCCGGGGCATATGGTGCGGGGGTTGCAGGCGTGTGGGTTTGTGAAGCCTTAGCCCGCATCAACGCTGCTGGGTTGGCAGTGAAGGTTAGGGTTTGCGGGGTGAACCCACATCGCTGATGCGGGCTACGGTGCTGATCCACCTTTTCTGGCGATGCGGCGCAAATGGTGGGTTAAGAACCCACCCTACAATTTTATCCGTCATTGCGAGGCGGAGCGGCGGGGGGTTAAGCGCCCGCGTCGATGATCTCCGCCACCACCAGCGCCACGCTTTGCTGCCATCCCGGCAATCTCTGGCCAAACACCGCCTCCAACTTCCCGCAATCCAGGCGCGAATTGGCGGGGCGTTGGGCGGGGGTGGGATAGTCGGCGGTGGTGATTGCGTCCACTTCCGGCATTGGGCGGCCATGTTCGGCGGCGAGGCGGAAGATTTCGGTGGCGAAGCCGTGCCATGTGACCGATCCGGTGCCGGATGCGTGGAACACGCCGCGATATTCAGGCTTCCATCCGCCGCGCTCGATAAGAGCGGCGATATTCACAATCGCGGTGGCGAGATCGTCCGCACATGTCGGATTGCCAATTTGATCACCGACGACGTGCAGTTTTGACATTTTTTGGCCGAGGGCCAGCATCGTGCGCACGAAGTTCTTGCCTTCGGCGGCATAGACCCAGGCGGTGCGCAGGATGATCGCCCGCTCGCACGCAGCGAGCACCGCGTGTTCACCGGCGAGCTTGGTGGCGCCGTAAACGCCGGTTGGGCCGGTGGGGTCGGTCTCGACATAGGGGGCGGGTTTGGTGCCGTCGAAGACGTAGTCGGTGGAGATGTGGATCAGCGGGATGCCCGCTTGTGCGGCGTATTCGGCCAAGATGCGCGGGCCGAGATGG
>CAIZGT010000741.1 GCA_903932545.1 uncultured Rhodospirillales bacterium | reverse complement strand
TCGGCAAAACCCAAGTGATTTCGACCGCCGAGGGTTCTGCAAAGAGGCTGAAGATTATCAAGGGGTTGGCAGAAGCTTTCGGCAGTTCCGAGGGCGGCATGTCAAGGGAAGCTGTCGCGGAGGCGATGTCCAGTCATGTTTACAGCCAATGTTTTTGGTGTTCTGCTTAACAATGTAGATTGCTGTCCTTGGGGCATTTCCTCCGGTCGCAGCCGCAAAAGGAGCAGAAAATGCGCCAACAGTATCGTCCGCTTTACACGGCGGAAGAGCGCGTTCGCCGCGATAACACTGTCTGGACATTGGTGCAGGGCATTCTGGCACCGATTCAATTCCTGATTTTTCTGATCAGCCTTGGCATGGTGATGAATTTTGTTCTCAGCGGCACTGGTCAATCGATGGCGGAATTCTCCGTCGTGGTGAAAACCTTGGTGCTCTACACCATCATGATCACCGGCGCGATTTGGGAGCGTCAGGTGTTCGGCCGCTACTTGTTCGCCCCGGCGTTTTACTGGGAAGACATGATGAGCATGCTGGTGCTGGCACTGCACACCGCCTATCTCTACGCGCTGTATGAACATGCTCTAGGCGCGCAGCAACTGATGGCGTTGGCGCTGTGCGCCTATGCCACCTACGTCGTCAACGCGATGCAGTTCGTGATGAAGCTGCGCGCTGCGCGCAAGCAGAGCGAGTGGCAGGGCAACTCTGGCAACGCGATGGGTGCCGCCTGATGGACGGCCTGCCCGCCATCGCCCCCGCGCCGTCAACCGGATGTGACAGCGTTCTGGTCGAACGCGGCCAACGCGAAGTGTTCTGCGGTCTCACCGGAATTGTCTGGCTGCATCGCAAAATCCAAGACGCGTTCTTCCTCGTTGTTGGCAGCCGCACCTGCGCGCATCTGATCCAGTCAGCAGCAGGCGTGATGATCTTCGCCGAGCCGCGCTTTGCCACCGCGATCATGGAGGAGAAAGACCTCGCCGGTTTGGTGGACGCGAATGACGAGCTCGACCGCGTCGTCCTTCGCCTGCTCGGCCGCCGCCCCGAGATCAAGCTGCTGTTCTTGGTCGGCTCCTGCCCATCCGAAGTGATCAAGCTCGACCTCTCCCGCGCCGCCCAGCGCCTGTCGCGCCAGATGGCACCAAACGTGCGCGTGCTGAGCTATTCCGGCAGCGGCATCGAGACCACTTTCACCCAAGGTGAAGACGCCTGCCTCGCCGCTCTGGTGCCAGACATGCCCATTGCCGCCGCAACGGCTCCTGCCGATCTGCTGGTGGTTGGTTGCCTGGCCGATGTGGTGGAAGACCAATTCCGCCGCCTATTCGCTGCCATGGGTCTGCCCAAGGTCAGCTTCCTGCCGCCACGCCATGCGGGCGATCTGCCCAGCGTTGGCCCGAACACCAAAATGCTGCTCGCCCAGCCCTTCCTTGCCGACACCGCGCGCCTGCTCGAAGAGCGCGGGGCCACCCGCATTCCAGCGCCGTTTCCGTTCGGCGCAGAAGGCACCACCGCCTGGCTGCACGCCGCAGCACAGGCGATGCCTGTTGATCAATCCGCTTTCAACGCCGCCGTTGCCGCTCCGCGCGCCCGCGCTGAGACGGCGTTGGCCCGGATGCGTCCGGAACTTGAAGGCAAATCGATCTTCATGTTCCCCGACTCCCAACTTGAAATCCCACTCGCCCGCTTCCTCGCCCGCGAGATGGGGATGCAGCTCACCGAAATCGGCACCCCCTATCTCCACCGCCAACATCTCGCCGAAGAACTCGCGATGATGCCCGCAGGCGTGCGGATCAGTGAAGGCCAAGACGTCGAACGCCAACTCGACCGCTGCCGCGCCATCCGCCCAGACCTCACCGTCTGCGGCCTCGGCCTCGCCAATCCACTCGAATCGGAGGGGTTGACCACGAAATGGTCCATCGAACTCCTGTTCAGCCCCACCCAGGGCTACGACCAAGCCGCTGATCTCGCCGAACTCTTCGCCCGCCCGCTGCTCCGTCGCACCAAGTTGAGGGTCTGAGCCATGCAACTCACCCTCTGGACCTATGAAGGCCCGCCCCATATCGGTGCCATGCGCGTGGCAACCGCGATGGACGGCCTGCATTACGTGCTGCACGCGCCGCAGGGTGACACCTACGCCGATCTGCTGTTCACCATGATCGAGCGCCGCCAAAAGCGCCCGCCGGTGACCTACACCACCTTCCAGGCCCGCGATCTGGGTGGCGATACTGCGGATCTGTTCAAGCAATCCGCCCGCGACGCCTATGACCGTTTCAAGCCGCAAGCCTTGCTGGTTGGCGCGTCTTGCACCGCCGAATTGATCCAGGATGATCCCGGTGGCCTCGCCCGCGCGTTGAACCTGCCTTGCCCGGTGGTGGCGGTGGAACTCCCCGCCTATCAGAAAAAAGAAAATTGGGGCGCGGCCGAGACGTTCTACCGCCTCGTCCGCGAATTCGCCCGCCGCCCGGAAACCACCCCGGCGTCCATCTCGTGCAACATCCTTGGCCCAACCGCACTCGGCTTCCGTCATCGCGATGATGTGCGCGAGATCACGTCACTGCTGCACCGTATGGGCATCAGCATCAACGTCACCGCGCCAATGGGCTCATCGCCCACCGATCTGATGCGCTTGGGCGATGCCGCATTCAACGTGGTGCTCTATCCCGAAATCGCTGGCCCGGCCGCGCAGTTCCTGGAAAAGCATCTCGGCCAGAAAGCCACCAAAACCGTGCCGATCGGCTTCGGTGCCACCTGTGATTTCATCCGTGAAGTCGCCGCCCTCGCTGGCATCGATCCTACGCCTTTCCTCGAAGACGAGACCGCGCATTCGCCCTGGTATGCCCGCTCGGTGGACAGCACCTATCTCACCGGCAAGCGTGTTTATGTGTTCGGCGATGCCACCCACGTTATCGCTGCCGCCCGCATCGCCCGCGATGAAATGGGCTTCACCGTGGTCGGTATGGGCACCTATTCGCGCGAACAGGTCCGCGAAGTCCGCGCGGCGGCGCAGGCTTATGGCCTCGAAGCGCTGATCACCGACGATTATCTCGACGTTGAGGAAGCCGTCGCCGCCCTCAGCGTCGAACTCGTGCTTGGCACCCAAATGGAGCGCCACATCTCCAAGCGCCTCGGTGTGCCGTGCGCGATGATCTCAGCGCCGATGCATGTGCAAGATTTCCCTGCCCGCTACGCCCCACAAATGGGGTTTGAGGGCGCGAATGTGATCTTCGACTCATGGGTCCATCCGCTGATGATGGGTCTGGAGGAGCATCTGCTGCAGATGTTCCGTGAAGACAGCGAATTCTCCGAGGCTCCCTCCCATCTCGGCCACGCCGCAGCGCCCATTCGCGCCGCCGAGCCCGTGCTGGACGTGCAAGCCTCGGCAGATGTTGCGGTGCTGGATGCGCCCGCAAGCAACGAGCCGGTTTGGACTGCCGAAGCCGAGAAAGAACTCGGCAAGATACCCTTCTTCGTGCGCGGCAAAGCTCGCCGCAACACCGAGAAATACGCCCGCGACGCTGGCATTGCGCGGATCTCAATCGAGACCCTCTACGAAGCCAAAGCAAAGGTGGGACGCTGAATGAACGCACTCTCCGGCCAATTCTCGTCTGCAACTCCAATCCGCTTCGTCGTGGTCACGATGGACAGTGCGTTGGCGGGTTCCGCAATGCGCGCCCAAGAAGCGTTGCGCCGCGAATTGCCAGGCTTGGAAGTTGTGGTTCACGCCGCTGATGAATGGGGCACCGACCAGGACGCGCTGGCCGATTGTCATGATGACATCGCCCGCGCTGATATCGTACTCGCCTCAATGCTGTTCCTCGACGACCATATCCGCGCCGTTGCCCCGGCCTTGGCGGCCCGCCGCGACAATTGTGATGCGATGGTCGGCATCATGTCCGGCGGGGAGGTAATGCGCCTCACCCGCATGGGCAAGTTCGCCATGGACAAAGAAGCCACTGGCTTCATGGCGATGATCAAGAAGCTGAAGGGTGCGAGCAAAGGGTCCAAGAACCCCGGCGCGAGCCAGATGAAGATGGTCCGCCGTCTGCCAAAAATCCTGAAATTCATTCCCGGCCCCGCGCAAGACATGCGCGCCTATTTCTTGGCGCTGCAGTATTGGCTGGGCGGGTCTGAGCAGAATTTCGCCAACATGATCCGCCTGCTGGTCAGCCGCTACTGCACCGGCGAGCGTTTGGCCGCGACGACTGCGATCAAGGTGGAGCCGCCGGTCGAATACCCCGATGTTGGCCTGTATCATCCAGATGCGAAGGGTCGGATCGTCTCCAACCTCAACCAGCTTCCTCAAAATGCTGGCCAGAACGGCACCGTGGGCATTCTGGCCCTGCGCTCGTATCTGCTGTCGAACAACTCCCGCCATTATGACGGTGTGATCCGCGCATTTGAAGCGCGCGGTGTTCGCGTCATCACCGCCTTCGCCAGCGGCCTTGATCAGCGCGAAGCGATTTCGGATTACTTCACCAAAGACGGCAAAGCGACGGTGGACGCGGTGGTCTCCCTCACCGGCTTCTCCCTCGTCGGCGGTCCCGCCTATAACGACACCAAAGCCGCCGAGGCCGTGCTGTCCGGTCTCGACGTACCCTATATCGGCGCGCATCCGGTCGAGTTCCAAACCCTCAAGCAGTGGAAGGCCGATCCGCGCGGGTTGATGCCGGTGGAGGCCACGTTGATGGTCGCCATTCCGGAACTTGACGGCGCGATTATGCCGATGACGTTCGGCGGTCGCTGCGGCATCTCCGAAAATCAGAAGCCTTGCGACGGCTGCGATGGGGTGAACTGCGCCCGTGCAATGACATCTGAGCCGGAACGCGCCAACAAGCTTGCCGCGCGCGTCGCCAAGATGATCGCGCTGCGCCGTGCCGAGCGCGCCGAGAAAAAAATCGCCATCGTCATCTTCAACTTCCCACCCAATGCCGGCAACACCGGCACGGCGGCGTATCTCGCTGTGTTCGAATCGCTCTATGCCACCCTCAAAACAATGAAGGCAGGCGGCTACACGCTCGATATGCCACCGAGCGTGGACGCGCTGCGCGAGATGATCCTCGTCGGCAATGCCGCGAAATACGGCGCGCTGGCCAATGTCGCACACCGCATCGGGGCGGATACGCATGTCCGCCAACAGAAATGGCTCGGGGAAATCGAAGGCACTTGGGGCCCGGCTCCCGGCCGCCAAAACTCGGACGGCGAGACCATCCACATCCTCGGTGCCAATTTCGGCAACGTGATGATCGGCGTGCAGCCCGGCTTCGGCTATGAGGGCGACCCGATGCGCCTGCTGTTCGAGCGCGGTTTCGCGCCGACCCACGCCTTCGCTGCGTTCTACCGCTACATCGAGAACGATTTCGGTGCCCACGCCGTGCTGCACTTCGGCACGCATGGCGCGCTCGAATTCATGCCTGGCAAGCAAACCGGCCTGTCCGAATTCTGCTGGCCCGACCGTCTGATTGGCGATCTGCCGAATTTCTACCTCTACGCCTCCAACAACCCCTCCGAAGGCATGCTGGCCAAGCGCCGCGCCGGCGCGGCGTTGATTTCCTATCTCACCCCGCCGGTGACAAAATCGGGCCTGTATAAAGGCCTCGCCGATCTGAAATCCTCACTCGATCGCTGGCGCGGGATGGATCCGGACACGATGGACGAACAACGTCTGTCGCTGGCTGAACTTGTGCAGGCCGAAGCCGCCCAGGTGGACTTGGCACAGTCTGAGCCGCTGTGGACGTTGGCAGAAGCCGAGATCGCAATCTCCAAGCTCGCCCCTGCGCTGCTTGAACTCGAATACTCACTGATCCCGCAAGGCCTGCACGTTGTGGGCAGCCCGATGAGTGCGGAAGCGCGCAAAGAAATGCTCGATCTGGCGAACATCGCCGATCCGGAACTCCGCGCAAAAATGGACCAGCAACTCGCAACCGACAGCGAGACACCAGCCATTCTGCATGCGCTGGATGGCGGCTATCTCCACCCAGCTCCAGGCGGCGATCTGCTGCGCACGCCGGAAGTGCTGCCCACCGGCCGCAATCTGCACGGCTTCGATCCGTTCCGCCTGCCGTCCGCCTTCGCCTGTAAAGACGGCGCGGCCCAGGCTGACCGCCTGCTGGCCCGGCATGCGCAGGAAAACCAGGCACTGCCGGAATCAGTGGCCGTCGTGCTCTGGGGTTCGGACAATCTGAAATCCGAGGGCGGCGCTATCGGCCAAGTGCTGTGGCTGATCGGCGCTGAGCCGCGT
>CAIZGT010000740.1 GCA_903932545.1 uncultured Rhodospirillales bacterium | reverse complement strand
GCGGTGAACCCGATTGTGCTGGTGTTCAACAATTCGATGTACGGCACGATCCGGATGTATCAGGAGCGGACGTATCCGGGGCGGGTGTCTGGCACGTCGCTCACCAACCCGGATTTCGCCAAGTTTATTGAGAGCTTCGGCGGACATGGCGAGGTGGTGAGTGAGACGGCGGAGTTTATCCCGGCGTTCAAGCGCGCTGAGGCGAGTGGGAAGCCGAGTGTGATTGAGTTGCGGATGAACCCGGATCAGATCACGTCACGCGCGACGATTGCGCAGTTGAGGGCGCAGGCGGGTGCGCCGAAGCATGTGGTGGCGGGGACGCGTACGCGGGGGAAAAAGCGGTAGGCAGCCGAAGCTGGTTAGTGCGATGGCAATTTAAGCTTCGACATGACCGTTTTGATGCCAGCGACGAGGAACCATTCGAGCTTCTGTCGGTAGAGTTCGAGTTTCAAACGCCAAAGCTCCGTCTGCGTGAACAGTGCTACCGGCGGCATTGTCGTCGGGTTGGATGTCAACAATGATGCTGCCTTCCGAGCGAAGGTCATGACGGTTTCGTTTTCCGCGGGGCTTGAGAATTGGTTGGCCAAGTCTGCGCGGGCCGCTACATGAAGCGGATCGGTGATCGGATCAGAGCCGCCGCCAGAGAATTTGCTCATCGTCTCTAGTGTGCAATCCACGAAATGCTGGATGTTTCCCTGCTCAATTTTGGTGAAGAGCGGGGCATTCCAGTATTCGTTCCCTCCCTGACCGGTGTAGCCAACCACCAGATTGCCGGCGAGTGCGGCCTCGACCGGAGGGAGGCCCATGCCTTCGAGGTTGGAAAACGACAGGAAGATGCGGGTTCGGCGGAGCGTTGCGGCAACCTGATCCTCTGTCATCCCATCAATTGGCACGATGTCCCAGTTCCCGATATCGGCCGCTCTCAGTAAGCCAGTGACCGCGCTGGCGTGATCAGCGAGCTTGCGCGGCATGTAGGCGATGGCGTTTCGCTTCGGTTCACCGGCGTGAAATAGGTCGGGATTCACAGCGCAACTGATAGGCAGAACGCGTCCGCGCAAATATGGAAAGGCGCGCTCTATGCAAGACGTAGTATCCTGACTTATAGACAATATCAGTGATGCTTTAGCGTATACTTCCGCAATTATATTATCAGAATCTAAATTCCCGCTAAATAAAAGATATCCATTTTGAACAAATATTGCGTATTTTATGCCAATTTGTTCAAGTTTAGGTCCAAATTGTAACGCCATGACTTCTGGTAATACCACGAAGTCGTGTGACGGATCCAAGTGGTGATCGCGCTTATACAATGTCTGATGATTTAGCCAGCTATACCTGTGATTTAAATTGTCTGGGATATAGACGAGGGAACGAATCCCTGATGCCGCAGCCTGGTTGATGATCTCGGAGTGTCGGAGGATGACCTTGATGCCACCGATCGGCTTGGAATAAGGCGGGGATACGTAAACGATGGTCGTCAACAATGAACGATCGCCTGAATTAGGATTGCGTCGGAACTAAGCAACATGCGCCAGTCGTTACAAGAGGCGTTGCGCGGCGGCAAGTTTTGAGCAGTTTGGGATATCGTCGCCGTTGCGCCATGTGGCACGATTTGGTCGAGGAGCGCGTCAGGACGATGCGAGAGGCCGTTGATGAATTGTGTCGATGGTGGGATGCGCGGCGGGATGAGTTTTCGTGAACCCGGCAGATGGCGTGTTAGACAGCGGCATGACACATATCACCCTCGCCGCAGACCTTCCCCTTAAAGCCCAAACCCGCCTTGTCCGGTGGATGTTGGAGATGGTCCAGGACCCTGCCAAATCCGGAAAGTCGGGAATGGTGGCGGGGATTTTTGGGCGGATTGTGACATTTCACGGCAAAGCGGGCGAGGCACAGTTGAAGGCGATCATCTCGGGCAAGGATGTGGCCCTGTATCGCTGGAAGCGCGGGTTGGATTTGGACATGCGGGCGGCGCTCGCGCAAATTGGCGCGTCGCAGAAATGTGGGGTGCTGACGTCGGATGCGTCGGTGATTGCCGCACTCGATGCGGCGCGCCTCACGCCGGGTGGGAATGATGAGAGGGTGCCAGCTTCGGTGTTTGATGTGTCGCTGGGGGTGTTGACGGCGGCTGAGCACGGGCGGGTGCGAGAACGGTAGATAAACTAACACGAATATGCTTGAAAACCACCCCCCGCCTGTGGCGTATACTGGCGGATGGACCATGCCCCTTCACATCAACCCATTGAGATCGCGGCCCAGACGCTCCAAGCGATTTGGGGTGCGATGCTGCGCGGGTTCGGGCTGTTCGGGGTTGAGCCGGTGCGGCAGATCGCCACGGCGAGATGGTTTGGCGGGAAATTTCTTATATTCGGGGAATTGCTGGCGCGGTATCGGGCGGGCAAGCTGCGCCGGTTCGCGCTGCCGCGTGTGGTGACGCCGCGCGTGGTGGCACCGGGGCAGGATGATGTGGGGCGGAAGCTGGTGGAACCCCCCAGCCTTCGCATGCCGCGCACATTTGCGTGGTTGGTGGCGACCGGCAAGCACCATGCGGCAGGGTATGGCGGGCAAATCCACCATGTGTTGAGCCAGCCGGAGATGGCGGAATTGCTGGAGATTTCGCCTCAGGCGCGGCGTATTCTCAAGCCTTTGTTGCGGGCGCTCGCGGTGGAGTTGCCATGGACGGTGGACAAGCCGCGTTCGGAACGCGGGGTTGTTCGTCGGCGCAGACCGCGCCCGAAGCCGGAACCGCCTCGGATTCCGTGGCCGAGGGGGGTGCTGACCTGGGCGCGCAAAGAGAAGGCTTTGGAGAAGGCGATAAAGCTTCGAGATGAGATGGCTTTAAAAATGGCGTAAAAGGCCGTCCGCTCACATTTGCCCTAATTGTTCCGGTTTGTAATTGAATACGCGTTATCGCGACGCTGCGCTCGCGATGACGCGTATTCACCCCCCGTTAACCGCCGCCTCGTATGCTTCGAATGTGCTGATCACCCCCGGATCGGCGAATGGCATGAGTTGGGCGATGAGCACGCCGCAGGTGCCGCGTTTGAGGTCGAGCCAGTAATAGGAATTGTTGATCCCGGCCCAGCAATGGCTGAAGGCAGTGCGGCCTTGGGGCGTTGGTTGGGTGTTCATCAGGAAGCCGAGGCTCCAGGTGGCGGGCACGCCGCCGAACAGATCGGCGTCGTTCGAGCGGGGGTCGCAGCTTTTGAGTTGGCCCACACGCGGCGAGACGGGGAGTTGGGGGCGGAGATATTCGGCGTGGAGGGAGGCGGGCAGGAGCTCGCCCCGCATCACCGCTTGGAGGAATTTGATGTAGTCAGGCGCGGTGCAGAACAGGCCGCCGCCGCCATAGATGAAGGGGAGTTCGGTGGGAATGGGGGCGTCTATCGGCGCGATCTGGCCATTGGGGCCGCGCTTACCGATGGTGATCAGTCGCGCGATTTGGGACGGGCCGGGCAGCCAACTGGTGTCGGCCATACCGAGCGGGTGGGTGATCTCATCGGCGAGCACATCGGCGAGCGTGTTGCCCACCGCGCGTTCGATCAGCAAGCCCGCGACTTCGATGTTGATGCCGTAATTCCAGCGCGCGCCGGGCTCAAAGATTAGCGGCGTGCGGCTGAGTTCGGCAGAGTTGGCGGGGATACGGCCGATGCCCTCGCGGAGGCAATATTGCTTCAGATCAGGGTTCCAGGTGTCGTAGCCGAGCCCGGAAGAATGCGTGAGCAGGTGGCGTAGGGTGATTGGCGTGGTGGCCGGGACCAAGCGCGGATTTCCGCCGTCATCAAAGCCGGTGAGGATTTGGGGGCTGGCGAGTTCGGGAATATGGGCGGCGATGGGGGCATCGAGGGTGAGCCTGCCTTGCGCAACCATCCGCAGTGCAAGCAGCGAGACCATCGCTTTGGTCATTGAAGCGATGCGGCCGACACTGTTCAGGCTCATCGGCGCCGGGCCACGCGAACCCAGCGCCGCCGCGTGGATGATATGGTCCGATGTCGCGGCCATCGCCACCACACCAGGGAGGCCACCTTCGAGGCGGGCTCGGTCTAGGGCGATGTCGATCATAGGAATTGCGCTCCGGCTTCAGTGGCAAAACGGTCGGGCGGGCCTTCCCAGATGAAGCGCCCGTGTTCGAGAACATAGACGCGATCGGCATGTGGCAAGGCGAATGTGACATTCTGTTCGCCGAGCAAAACGGTGATGTCGGTGGTTTGGCGCAGGATTTCGAGCGCCTTGGAGAGTTGTTCGAGAATGACGGGGGCGAGGCCGAGGGTTGGTTCGTCGAGGATCAACAGCTTTGGCTTCATCATCAGCGCGCGGGCGATGGTGAGCATCTGTTGCTCACCGCCAGACAGGGTGCGGGCGGCTTGAGTGGCGCGGGCGCGCAGGATGGGGAACAGGTCGAGCAGCCATTCCAGGCGTTCGGCGGCTTCGGTGCGGGGGAGGTGATGGCCACCAAGATCGAGATTTTCGCGCACGCTCATCTCGCCGAAGAGTTCGCGGGATTCGGGGCATTGCACGATGCCTGCGCGCGCGATTTGTGCCCCGGTTTGGCCGTCCAGGCTTTGGCCGCCGAAGTTGACCTGTCCCTGCATCGGCACCAGACCGGAGATGGCGTTGAACAAGGTGGTTTTACCGGCCCCATTAAGGCCGACAACGGAGACAAACTCACCCCGACGGACATGCAGCGAGACTGCATCCAGCGCCTGGGCTTTGCCATAGAACACGCTGACATGACTGACTTTAAGCAGATCGTCAGTGCTCGCGGCATCCGGCGCACGGCGGGCGGCATGGGTGAGGGAACCGCCGAGATAAACCCGGCGCACGGTTTCGTTGGCCATCACCTGCTCGGCGGAGCCTTCGGTGATGTGCTCGCCCAGATACATTGCCTGCACTCGGTCCACCAAGGCCGCAACGCCACGGACGTTGTGATCCACCAGCAAAACGGCATGACCATCGGTGCGGAACGAGGCGATGAGATTGGAAAAATCCGCCACTTCTGGCGCGGTGAGGCCCGCGAAGGGTTCATCGACCAGCACGACTTTGGGGTTGCGGGCAATGGCGCGGGCGAGTTCGAGGCGGCGGAGATCGGCAAACGGCAGCGTGCCGGGCAGGCGGTCCATCACGTGGTCGAGATGCACGCGGGCGGCAATCTCGCGCGCCCGCTCATCGATATGGGCGGCGGCGAAGAGTTGGAGCAGGCTGTCGGGAAGGAGGGCGAGTTTGATGTTTTCCAGCACGGTTTGGCGGTGCAGCGGGCGGGAATGCTGGAATACGATGCCAACACCTTGGCGCGCGATCTTGTGGCTCGGCCAGCCAGCAACCTCGACGCCGTCGATCAGCACGCTGCCGGTGTTGGGTTTCTCGATGCCCATGATGAGCTTCATCACGGTGGATTTGCCCGAGCCATTCGGCCCGATCAGCCCCAGGATTTCGCCGGATGCGATGGACACATGCATGTCCTTCACCGCCACCAAGCCACCGAAGCGCTTGGTCAGGCCGCTGACCTCAAGAAGCTGCGTCATCTAGCGGCCCTCCCGCGAAAGCCACGCGCCAAGGAAGCCGCTGGGGGCGATCATAATCGCCAGCAAGGCGATGCCGGAGACAACGAAGGTGGAGGCTTCCCCAAGCGGGCGCAGGATTTCGCCCATGCCGATCAGAAAAATTGCGCCCAGCGCCGCACCAATAATGGTCCGCCGCCCGCCGAGCACGGCGGCGATGATCACCTGTACGCCGACGGCGATATCCACCACGGTGCCGACGGACGCGGTGCCTTCGTAGAAAATCAGCATTGCGCCCGCGAGGCCGGAGAACAGCGCAGAGACGCAGAAGGCCGCGAGCTTGTGCTTGGTGACGTTAAAGCCGAGGGCGCCGGCCTGGATCGCGTCTTGCCCGCTGGCTTGCAGGATCAGCCCCACCGCCGAGCGCGAGAGGCCAAACAGCAGCAGGCCGCTCACCCCCATGAAGACGAGGGCGATCCAATAATTGTTGCTGTCATCCACCGCCAGCACGTCGGGCAAATCCAGCCCAATCTCGCCGCCGGTGATGCCAGCGAACAGAACGATGATGTTTTGCAACATCAGCACCGCCACCAGCGTGACGAGACCGAAATAAGGGCCCGAGAGCCGCAAAGCTGGCACGGCCAGGGCAAGACCTGCTACAATGCTCGCCGCCCCACCGCTGAGCGTGCAGGCCCAGATCGGCCATCCGGCGTAGTGGTTGAGCAAGGCCGCGGTGTAGGCGCCAACGCCGATCAGAAAGCTGGGGCCGAAATTCACCTCACCAACAAAGCCAAACAGCAAATCCCAGCTCATCGCGAATACAGCGGTGTAAAACCCCAGTGTGTGAGGAGGCCGAGAATATAGCCAGACACACCAAACGGCACCAAAGCCAAGGCGAACAGCACCGCCAAAATAGCGGCAAAGCTTTTGCGATTGTTCATCAGCGTCGGCCCAACAAGCCCTGGGGGCGGATATAGACAACCAGCACCAGCAACAGCAGCACCGGGATGGTGCGGATCGAGGGGTAGCCGGAATAGGCGGTGATGGTCTCCATATAGCCGACCACATAGGCGCCGATCAGCGAGCCACTCACCGAGCCGAGGCCACCGAGCACCACAATCGAGAACGCGCTGGCGGTGAGTTGGCCCACATTGTCCGAACTCACACCCAGAAACGAGCCGAGCAACACCCCCGCCATGCCAGCAAGAAGGCCGTAGAGCGCCCAGACGTAGAGATAGATCGTCGGAAGTTCGAAGCCCAGCAGCGTCAATCCGCGCGGGTTGATCGAGGCGGCGAGCAGAACTTTGCCCGCCTTGGTGCGGTTGACCAACAGCCAGAGCAGCCCGATCGCGGACCAAGAGATAACGGCTGT
>CAIZGT010000739.1 GCA_903932545.1 uncultured Rhodospirillales bacterium | reverse complement strand
CGGCTGGAGCATCCGCGAGGCACCCACCTCGTCGATCACGTCAATTGCCTTGTCGGGCAGCTTGCGGTCGTGGATGTATTTCGCGCTCAGTTCGACCGCAGCCCGGATCGCCTCGTCGGTGTAGCGAACCTTGTGGTGCTTTTCGTAATTGGTTTTCAGGCCACGCAGGATTTTGATCGCGTCCTCAATCGACGGCTCGTTGACGTCGATCTTCTGGAAGCGCCGCACAAGGGCGCGGTCCTTTTCAAAATAAGTGCGGAATTCCTTGTAGGTGGTGGAGCCGATACACCGCAGCGTGCCAGCGGCGAGAGCAGGTTTGAGCAGGTTGGACGCGTCCATCGCGCCGCCCGAAGTGGCACCGGCACCGATGACAGTGTGGATTTCGTCGATGAACAGCACCGCGTTGGGCTGCGCTTCAAGTTCCGTTACCACCGCCTTTAGGCGTTCCTCGAAATCCCCACGATAGCGCGTGCCCGCCAGCAACGCGCCCATGTCGAGCGAGAAGATGGTGGATTTCTGTAGCACTTCCGGCACATCGCCTTCAACGATGCGCTTGGCCAGACCCTCAGCGATGGCGGTTTTGCCCACACCCGGATCACCCACGTAAAGCGGGTTGTTCTTGGTGCGGCGGCACAGGATTTGGATGGTGCGTTCGATTTCGTGATCACGACCGATCAACGGATCGATCTTACCAGCCAGCGCCTTTTTGTTGAGGTTGACGCAGTAGTTCGACAGCGCATCCTGGCCACGCTTGGCCGATTTCTCCTCACGCTCACCTTCCTGCGGCTGCTCACTCTGCGGACCAGCGCCTTGCACCGGACGCGGGGCCGAGCGGCCCGGCGCTTTGGCGATGCCGTGGCTGATGAAGTTCACCGCATCAAGCCGCGTCATGTCCTGCGCTTGCAGGAAATACACCGCGTGGCTCTCGCGCTCGCTAAACAATGCGACGAGCACATTGGCGCCAGTGACTTCTTCCTTGCCAGAAGATTGCACATGGATCGCCGCGCGTTGCACCACACGCTGGAAGCCGGCGGTGGGTTTCGGATCGCCCGGCCGCTCAGTGGCGAGGCCGGACAATTCCTTGTCGAGGAATTCGGTCAAGTCGTGGCGCAGCTTGTCGAGATCGACACCACAGGCGCGCAGCACGGTGGCGGCGTCGGTATCATCCGCCAGACCAAGGAGGAGGTGTTCGAGCGTGGCATATTCATGCCGACGTTCGGATGCGAGGGACAAGGCGCGGTGGAGCGTCTGTTCTAAATTGCGGGAGAGCATGGGATCAACGCTCCTGACATTCGGCCAAAAAGAGATCAGTTCAACATGGTGACCAGAACGGCACGGTTACCACGGCGGCATAGCGGCCACGAAGCTTGCACGTTGTGTGCATTGCCTGAGGCTTTAGATGGTAGTCCCGCACGCAACTCACAGGCCCATCTCACGAATGAGACCCATGCGGCGCGGCGCGTGTCTCCCCCTTGCAATCATTCTGTCCTGATTGCGGCGCGGGGCGCACCACCTATTTTGCAGGCAAAGCGTTAAAATCCGCACATACAAACGGCGCGGGCCAAAAATTTGTGCAAGGACTGCCTCGCGTTTGCAGACATTGACAGATTTCGCGCATCGCCTGATACCGCGCGCCTCGTCTTACGGAACGGTAACGTCATGGCGGTCTACGCGTTCATTTTTCCTGGTCAAGGCAGTCAGAGCGTCGGCATGGGCCGCGATCTGGCGGCATCGTTTGCGCCAGCGCGTGAAGTTTTTGAAGAGGTTGATGAAACTCTCGGCCAAAAACTGTCACAATTGATGTTTGAAGGCCCAGCAGAGGACCTCACCAAAACCGAGAATACCCAGCCGGCACTGATGGCCCATTCGCTGGCGGTGCTGCGGGTGTTGGAGCGTGAAGGCGGCGTGAAGTTGGCCGACAAGGCGGCGTTGGTGGCCGGCCACTCACTTGGTGAATATTCAGCACTCGCCGCCGCTGGCAGCTTCCGAGTCGGCCAAGCCGCCGCCCTGCTGCGGCTGCGCGGTCAGGCAATGCAAAAGGCGGTGCCCGCAGGACTGGGCGCGATGGCGGCACTGCTCGGTTCTGAAATGGCGCTCGCGTTGGAAATTTGCGCTGAAGCCTCGCAGCCAGGGTCTCAAGTTGAGCCAGCCAACGACAATGGCGGCGGTCAGGTGGGGATCTCCGGCCACAAGGCAGCGGTGGAGCGTGCGATCGAAGTGGCGAAAACGCGCGGCGTGAAGCGCGCGATGCTGCTGCCGGTGTCCGCGCCGTTCCATTGCGCGCTGATGGCCCCGGCGGCGCGCGCGATGGAAGACGCCCTTGGCCGCACCCCGCCGCTCGCCCCGATTGTGCCAGTGGTGGCGAATGTAACGGCGGCGAAGGTAACGGGCCCGACCGAGATTTCCCGTCTGCTCGTTGAACAAGTCACCGCAACGGTGCGTTGGCGCGAGAGCGTGCTGGCGATGGTTGCGATGGGCGTGGACAGTTTTGTTGAAATCGGCGCAGGCAAAGTGCTGTCCGGCCTGATCCGTCGCATCGCGCCGGACGCCAATGCCGTCTCGATCGGCACACCCGCCGAAATCGAAGCGTTTCTCAAAACGCTCTGAAGGATACCGTATATGTTCCGCCTTGACGGTAAAACCGCGCTGGTGACTGGCGCTTCTGGTGGCATCGGTGCCGCTATTGCCCGCACCCTGCATGCGCAAGGCGCCATTGTTGTGCTGTCCGGCACCAGACGTGACGCTTTGGACACGCTGGCCACCGAACTGGCTGAGCGTGTGCATGTCTGCCCCGCAGATCTGAGCAACCCCGCTGCTGCAGACGCCTTGGTGGCCGAGGCTGAGGCGGCTGCCGGTCCGCTCTGGGTGCTGGTGAACAACGCTGGCCTCACGCGCGACATGCTGGCGTTGCGGATGAAGGACGAGGACTGGAACACGGTGCTCAATGTCGATCTGTCTGCCCCGTTCCGCCTCGCGCGCGCTGCCATGAAAGGCATGCTGCGCCGCCGTGCGGGCCGGATCATCGGTATTGGCTCCATTGTTGGCACCACCGGCAACGCCGGACAGGCGAATTATGCCGCCGCCAAGGCGGGTTTGATCGGCATGACCAAGGCGCTGGCGCAAGAAGTTGGCTCACGCGGCATCACTGTCAACATGGTGGCCCCCGGCTTCATCGAAACCCCGATGACCGACGTGTTGGCCGATGCGCAAAAAGCGAAGCTGACGGAATCGATTCCGCTCGGGCGCCTGGGCCAGCCGCAAGACATCGCCAGCGCCGTGCTCTACCTTGCCAGCGCAGAGGCGGGATGGGTGACCGGCGCCACGTTGCATGTAAATGGTGGCATGGCGATGGTCTGAAATCGCATCTGCCCGGAATCGGCTGGGTCGGATTGGCGAGTGTGACAAATTCGTGCTAAGCGCGCCGCGGTTCGGCCGGGCAGTGACTTAGCACCGATAAGGGCCGTGACGCCGGGACGAGTTTTCGAAAGCAGATTTCGAAATTGGTTCTCGGGGCCACAGTTCCCGGCGTGAAACGAGATCAAGAGTGAACCGGCAGACAGGAGTTAGAAAATGAGCGAAATCGGTGACAAGGTTAAGAAGATCGTTGTCGAACATCTCGGCGTTGACGAAGCGAAGGTGACCCCGGAAGCGTCGTTCATCGACGACCTCGGCGCGGACAGCCTCGACACCGTTGAACTGGTGATGGCCTTTGAGGAAGCGTTCTCCGTCGAAATCCCGGAAGAAGCCGCTGAAAAGATCGCCACTGTGAAGGACGCGGTTGACTACATTGAGAAGCAGAAGGCTGCCTGATTTTAGGTTGGTCTGACAATTCCCGCCACGGCTTGACCGTGGCGGTCGATACTTTGGGCGAGGATGGAGCAGATGCGGCGAGTTGTCGTAACCGGGATGGGGATTGCATGCCCCCTCGGCATCGGGGTTGAGCACGTTTGGCAGCGCCTGCTGCGCAGCGAATCGGGCATCGGCGCCATCCAGTCCTTTGATACGTCTGAACTGGCGGCCAAAATCGCCGGTCAGATTCCCTCAGGCAGCAAAGCCGAGGGCGGGCTTGATCTGGCCGAGTGGATCCCGACCAAGGATTTGAAAAAGATGGACCGCTTTATCCAGTTCGCCCTCGTGGCGGCAACGGAAGCGGTGGAAGATTCCGGCTGGGTTCCGCAAACCGATGAAGATCATTGGAACACCGGCGTGATGATCGGCTCGGGCATTGGTGGCCTTGAGACGATTTATGAAGCGGCCAAGTTGCTGCACGAAGGCAAGATGAAGCGGCTTTCACCGTTCTTCATTCCCTCAGCACTGATCAACCTGGCCTCCGGCCATGTGTCGATTAAATACGGCTTCAAAGGCCCGAACCACGCCGTTGTCACGGCGTGCGCCACTGGCGTGCATGCCCTGGGTGACGCTGCCCGTTTGATTATGTTTGGCGACGCGGATGTGATGGTGGCAGGCGGCGCTGAATCTGCGGTTAACACCATCGGTATCGCAGGATTCTGCGCCTCGCGCGCCCTGTCCACCGCTTTCAACGACACCCCCACCCGCGCCTCGCGCCCGTGGGACCGCGATCGTGATGGCTTCGTGATGGGCGAAGGCGCTGGCGTTGTGGTGCTGGAAGAATACGAACATGCCAAACGGCGCGGTGCGAAAATTTATGCCGAAGTGGACGGCTACGGCTTGTCTGGCGACGCACATCACATCACCGCACCTGCTGAAGGCCATGACGGCGCTTTCCGCGCGATGAAGGGGGCGTTTCGCAACTCCACCGTCACGCCGGACAAAATTGGCTACATCAACGCGCACGGCACATCCACGCCGATGGGTGATGACCTTGAACTCGAAGCCGTTGAGCGGTTTTTTGGCGATCTGGGTAAGAACGTCGCGATGTCGTCCACCAAGTCAGCCACCGGGCATTTGCTGGGTGCGGCTGGTGCGATTGAAGCGGTGTTCTCCATCCTGGCGATCCGCGATCAGGTGGCCCCGCCCACGCTGAACCTGGAAAACCCGTCGCGCGAGAGCGTTATTGACCGCGTGGCGTTGCAGCCGCAGCAGCGCAAGATTGAGGCCGTGCTGTCCAACAGCTTCGGCTTTGGCGGCACCAACGCCTCGATCATCTTCAAGGCGGCCTGATCAGCCCCAAGCGGGAGTCAGTCCATGCGTCGCTTGCTGACGGCCATTTTTGCGTTGCTTGTGCTGGTTTTGGTGCTGGCAGGATTGGGCGGGATTGCGGTGAAAACCGTGATCCAGCCTGGACCGCTTGCGGAAGCCAAAGTGGTGGTCGTGCCCCACGGCACGCCATCTGAGATCGCTGTGTTGCTGGCCAATGCCGGGGTGATCGGCAACCAAACCGCCTTTCGCCTCGCCGCCAGCCTGACCGAGGGCAAGGGCGCGATGAAGTCAGGGGAGTTCGCCTTCCCCGAGCATGCCAGCCTGTTCGGCGTTTTGAACATTCTGCGCTACGGCCGCCCGGTGCAGCATAAGGTGACAATCCCGGAGGGGCTGACCGCTTATCAGATCACCGCCATTCTGCAACGCGCCGCGTCACTTGACGGCGAAGTGCCGAAATTTGCCGAGGCTGAGGTGTTTCCTGATACTTACAGCTACACCTATGGCACGCCCCGCAGCGCCATTGTTGATCGCGGCCGTGCAGAGATGGACAAGAATTTGGCTAAGGTGTGGGAGGTGCGCGACACCTCGATCCCGTTGGCAGTGCCGCAACAATTGGTCATCATCGCAAGCTTGGTGGAGCGCGAGACGTCGCGCCCCGAGGAACGGGCACATGTGGCAGCGGTGTATCTCAACCGCTTTCGCTTGGGCATGAAATTGCAGGCTGATCCCACGGTTGCCTATGCCGCATCCGGCGGGCAAAGCACCAGCGAGCGCAACATCACCCGCGCGGAGTTGGAGGCGCGAAGCCCCTACAACACCTATGTCGTCACCGGCCTGCCACCGAGTGCGATTGCCAGCCCCGGACTTGCCGCGATGCTGGCTGTGGCGCGCCCAACAACGACGGATGATCTTTACTTTGTCGCAGACGGCGAAGGCGGGCATGTGTTTGCCAAAAATTTGGAAGATCACAATCGCAACGTGGCGAAGTATCGCGCGGCCATTAAGCCGTAGGGCGCAGGCTCAGTTCCCCTCCGCCGCCCCAATCCGCGCGGTGGCACGCACATCATCGAGCGCCGCATAGAGCAGCGCCTCTAATGCCGCGACATCCTCTGGCGGATGCACGCTTTCGCGCACGACCAGCCGACGCTCGACCTGAAAGCCATCTGGCGTGGTGCTGTAATGCGCGTGATAAAAGCCTGCTGCATTGTCCAGCATCAGGTCTGTTGGAAGATCGACAAGCTTTGCACCAGCTGGCAGATGGATTGCCTGAAGCCAGTTCAAATCCTTCGCCGCCGCGAGTTCCGGATGCCGACGCTCGCCATCGCGGGTGAGATATTGCCGCAGCGATGCCGGGCGGGCGATATCCAGCCCGAGCGGGATCGGCAGCGATGCCTTGCCGCAACATGGTGCTGTGCCATGTGTGCTGCGCCAATCGGCGGTGATGGTGAAAGGTTGCGTGAGGTCGCGCGGTGGGGATGTGGTGTAGCGGCCAAATCCGCCCTCTGGCGTGGCGCGTAGCACTTGTTCACCCAGGTCTTCGGGTGAAATCGCTGTGGCCACCGCGCTGCGGAAGCCCGACTCGCTAAAGGCCGACATCACGATGGTTGCATGGCCCTCAAGCGTGCCATCGGGCGTGACGTGAATATCGGTGTGCATGCTGTAGTAATTGTCCGCCGGTTTGAGCGCAGGCGTCCGCGCCACGCGGCCCTCTTTGGTTGCAATCACCACCAGCTTGCCCGCAAGCGTTGGGTCAAGCGCCTCGAAGCGGGCATAGGGGTTGGTTGGGTTCAGATAGAGATCATAATCCGGCAGGTAGATGATCGCGTGGTTGAACTGGCTTATCCACACCGGCGCATCGGCAAACCGACGCCCCCAATCGATGATTGCCGCCTGCGCATTCACGCCCACCGCTGCAAGCAAGGCTTGGGTGATCACCACATGGTCTTTGCAGTCCCCATAACCATGCGCCAGCACCTCCTCGGCGGGATGCGGAACCCAGCCGTCATTCTCGCTGAGATAGATCGCCACGTAGCGGATATTGAGCGCCACCCAGTTGTAGATCGCCCGCGCCGCCTCAATGCCGTGCTTATCGCCCACAATTTTGCTGGCGAGGTTTTGGATCGCAGGCGTTACCACCGCGCGGTCTTGGGATTGCGCGTAATAGACCGCGCCAAGCGAGGCGAGATCGGGCTGGCTGGTGGCCGCAAACATCGGCTGATAGTCGGCTGGCGACACCGAATTGCGCTCCGGTTCCGCCCCGAGCAGATTGGCGATACCGGCATGAATGTGATGCATGCCGCCCTCGGTGGTCTCGGTTACCGCAAAGCCACCACGTTGGGCGTAATGCAATGGCACGCTTTCGGGTGCCACAATGTCCACCATCTGCTCCCCCACGGCCCATTCCTCAGGCACGATTGTGCTGATTTGCAGGCCCAGCAGCGGTTTGGTTTTCTGCGTCAGCTTCCAAACCACATGCGTTTTGCTGCCCTCTTTCAGTTGCGGAAACAGTACTGTGGTGGTTTGGCTCTCAGAAAACCCAGGTGCCGATTGTGACTCAGCACTTGGGCGGGTGAACACTGAATCAGGGCCAATGGTGAGCCGCGTGCCATCGGGCTGATCCACCCAGGCTTCCACCAATTCGAGACTTTGAGACTTCGGATAAAATGCCTCCGCCTCGCGCTCACCGGCGTCAATGCCGCGTCGGCTGAGCAGGGTGGTATCTTGGGTCATAGTCTCGACATAGGTGAGATCGGCATTGACCACGTAGGCGCGGCTGAAATGGTCCAGGCGCAGGTGCTGGGGAACATTTTTTTGCTCCGGCCCAGCCGCTGCGCACAGCAGCGCCAACATCGCCACAGCCATTCTGGAATGCGCCATCAATCTGTCCCTGCTCTGAACGCAATGTCAGCCCAGGATATGCGCTGCGCATGGCGCTTCGCCAAGGGAGGAGGCGGGGCTTTGCATCATCAATGCGCCCGGCAGATGGATCATCACCCTGGTGCCGACGCCCACCCTCGCCTCAACCTCCAGCGTGCCGCCATGCGCCTGCACCAGGCTGCGCGCCAAGGCGAGGCGCAGGCCGATGCCACGACTGTCTTGTGCTACCTCCGCCAAGGCGGGCAGAGCGGTGCCGGCACCTTCGTCAGCCACGTGCAGGCTGAGGCCGGTCGGCGAAACCTCCCAAGAAATTTCGATCCAATCTTCCTGCGTGGAAGAGCGGATCGCCTCCGCCAACACGCGCGCCAGGATAAGCCGCATCGCGCGATGATCGACGCGCAGGATGAGATCACCACGGCTGCCCTCCGCGATGCGGAAATGCCGCTGCCCCGGCGCTATCGCGGCCTGCATCGCCCCCACCGCCTCGGCCACCAGCGGAGCGAGCGCGAATTCTGCGATGCGGAGCTGATGCGTGACGGATACGGGGGTGAGATGCAGCGCCAACTCGTCCGCCAATTGCGCCAATTGGCTGGTGACCACCGCCAGCGAGGGGGCGGTTTGATGCCGCTCCTGCGTCAGCCGATCCACATGGCCGCGCAGGCAAAGGGCCAAGGACTGCAATTCATGCGCGAACAATCGCAAGGCGCGGGTGACATGCGCCTCCCCCTCCTGCGCTGCGGCACAGCGTGCATCAATCTCGGCAAAGCGGGCGCGCAGCCGCCAGAGCATGCCCGCGCAGAGCAGGCTGAACAGCCACGACAGGGTGAGGGCAAATACAATCATCGCCATCATTATCGCAGGCGATGGCAAACAGAGCGTTAAACACAACAAGGCGTCAGGCTTTCGCCCGACGCCTGTTGAAATTCACCGCATGCCGAGCCGCATTAAGCGGTCGCGGCGGCCTTTTTGGCCTGCGCGCGGAGAATGCGACGCTTCACCACCAGAGCTTCGGTGGTGAGCTTGCTGTTGTTGGTGCCGAGCAAGAACGCGTCCAGACCGCCATTGTGCTCAACCGTGCGGATACCGCGCGTGCACAGACGCATCGTTACATTGGCGTTCAGAATGTCGGACAGCATGGTCGAAACCTGCATGTTCGGCAGAAAACGGCGGCGGGTTTTGTTGTTGGCGTGGCTGACGTTATTGCCCGACAACACACCCTTGCCCGTGATTTCGCAGCGGCGAGACATCGAAAACTTCCTTGATCGAACGCGGGCGCGCAGCAAAACCGTGCGCCGGAAAAATTGGCAGGGGCGGGTTATGTCCAAACCACCGAGATGAGTCAAGGTGCGTGAAGAAATACCCGCCAATCATTGTGTGACTTTGAGATGCGCTTAGTGATTATGAACGTCGCAATTCTCTTCCGAGGTGCGGAACTCACCGGCTTGCACGCTGGCAATGGCGGTGTTGAGCACGCGGACGATGCTTTCATCATCCATCGCCCGTGTCAGCATGCCCAGCGCACCGCCGAGCAAAGCGGAGGCAACCGCGATGGAGGAGATGTTCTGCCCCACCATGAATTCGATGGCCTTGTCCACCACGGCCCCAGCATGGCTCAGATCGGCAGGCGCGCCGCCCATGGCATCTTCAGATTCACTCATTGGGTTAACTCCTCAGCAGACATCGCGGTCTGCGTTTCATTCTGTTCGGCCTGCAACGCCCACATCCGCGCATAAACGCCATCGGATGCCAGCAATTCGTGATGCGTGCCGCGTTCCACCACGCGGCCCTGGTCCAGCACCAAAATCTGATCGGCGTCCACCACTGTTGACAGGCGATGCGCGATGATCAGCGTGGTACGATCGCGGGCCAGGCTGCGCAGAGCGGACTGGATTTCCTGTTCGGTGCCGGTATCGAGCGCCGACGTGGCTTCGTCCAGGATCAGGATGCGCGGGTCATCCGGAAGAGCATTTGGGTTCGACACGCGAGCCATGTAAACGATACGTTGATCAATATCAGGTGTAGCCCAGACAATCTTACAGGCCAAGGTCGTCCCATCCTTCTTCCAGGAGTTCAATCGGGTCATCATCG
>CAIZGT010000738.1 GCA_903932545.1 uncultured Rhodospirillales bacterium | reverse complement strand
GCGGACGGCCCGAGATGGGCGACGTGGTCAATTTTTGTGAGCGTGCAGGCTGATCGCCTTCACGAGGTTGACCTGGATTTCGTAGCCGGTGGCCAAGCCACGGATCAGGTCCGCGCCGGTTTTGCCGAGCTGCTGGGCCACGGCCAGGATCGGCGGAATGTTGTCGCCGGGGTGGGAGTATTCAGCGGCCAGGAAGGTGTCGTGATAATCGAGTTCACGCACCGCGGTGCCGTTCGCCCAAGCAGCCCATTCGGCATGCACGCGCACATCGGAATTCTCACCGAACACGGTTGCACCACCAGCGCGCGGATGGGCGAGCGCCATAGCGCGGGCCGAGACCACAGGGCGGCGGTTCACTGAGGCGATGGCCACCGATGCGTTGTCGATCACGCGGTTGATGATCATGTCCTCAACGTCGGCATCGAGCGCCACCGGATCGGCGGCCACGGCAGCGATTTTCCAGGCCAGCTGGTCTTCGCGCTTCAGGCGGTCGCTCTCAGGATGAACTTTAACGTGGTGTAGGATCATGGTCGTGCCCCCAGGCATTTTCTTCGATGAGCGTCTTTTGCGCCCGAGAATCGCCCACGTCCAATCCGATTGACAGCGATCCACGATAGGAAAATCATATCGGCATGGATCGCAATCTCATCAAACGCTTTGGCCATTTCCTCGCCGTGGTGGAAGAGGGCCATTTTGGCCGCGCCGCCGCCAAGCTTGGCATGTCACAACCGCCGCTGACGGCGCAGATCCAGCTGTTGGAGCGCGCGCTGGGGGTGAAATTGCTCGAACGCACCCGGCAAGGCGCGCGGCCCACTTGGGAGGGTGAGGTGCTGCTCCCCGCCGTGCGCCGCCTAGAGGAATCGGCCCTGGCGGTGGAGGCACTGGCGCGGGAGGTCAAGCTAGGGCGGCGTGAGTTGGTCAACATCGGCTGCATCACCTCGGCGATGTTCGCAACACTCCCGCCGGTGATCCGCGCCTTTCGCGCCCGCAGGCCTGAGACAGTGATTGCGGTGCGTGAGATGGACACGTCTGATGCGATGGAGGCGTTGCGGCGCGGCGAGATTGATGTGGCGTTTGCTCGGCTGGAGCGCGATTTGTTCCCAATCAGCCGCGCGTCGCTCGCCACCGACCGGCTGATGGCGGCAATTCCAGACTCTGATCCGCTTTCCCAATTGCCGGTGGTGGATCTGGCGATGTTGGAAGATCGTCCGATGGTGATGCTGCCGCGCGCGATCAGCCCAGCGTATTTCGATGGCGTGGTTACTGCATGTCGCGAGGCAGGATTCGCGCCAGTGCCCGCGCGTGAGGTGAACTCGGCGATGGCGCAATTGGCGTTGGTGGCATCTGGCCTCGGTGTTGCGCTGGTCAGCCAAGGCATGGCCTCGTTCGGCCCGCCCGGCGTGACATTCCGCCCGCTGGCGCATCCGGTGGAGGCGGTGGGCGTGTCGGTGGCGTGGAACACCGAACGCGATAACCCAATCAGTCGCGAAGTGGTGGCGATTGCGCGCGAGCTTGGTGGCGTTTAATCGCGCCTAAAGCCGCGCCACTTTGCGAAACAGCGCCTCATCCGCACTGTCGGCGCGGTAGAACAGCGGCGGCGCGCCAAGGCCCGAGGCGGCGGTGACAGTTTGGCCGCCGTGTAACCGCGCACCAGACCATAGTGCCACCCAATCCGTGCCTCCAGGCAGCCGAACCTGGCGTTCGGTGACGAATTCTTGGAGCACCGGGGCCACCAACAAATCGGGGCCGAGCATGTATTGGCTCTGCTCACGAAACATCGCCGGATCGTCAGGGAAGTGCAGGAAGCAAGGCCGCAATATCGGCAATCCGGTGCGATATGCGGCGTCGGCCAAGCGGCTCAGCAGACCGGCGAGAGCGGCGCGGATGCGGGTGAAGCGGGCGAAATGCGCAAGCACCGTGTCGTCTTGATCAAGGTGGCGCTCCTCACGTGGGCGGCAGAATTCATGCGTGCGCATCACCGCGCCGAACGCCGCCAGTTCGGTGGCGCGCCGCATCGCATCGGCTGAAACGAAGCTGC
>CAIZGT010000737.1 GCA_903932545.1 uncultured Rhodospirillales bacterium | reverse complement strand
GGGTGATCTCGCCAAAACGCTGCCGGTCAGCCGTCCGGCAGTGTCGCAGCATTTGCGGGTGCTGAAAGAGGCCGGGTTGGTGACGGAGGTCGCCCAAGGCACGCGGCGGATTTACCGCATCGACCCGCGCGGCATTGCGGCGATGCGAGATTGGCTCGACGCGCATTGGACCAGCGCGCTGGCCGCTTTCAAGGATTACGCCGACACCCAAACCGCGCCGGAGACCGACCGATGAGCATCGCCCCGATTCAGTGCAGCATCCACGTGAACCTTTCCCCCGCGCGCGCCTTCGAGGTGTTTACCGCCAAGATGGGAAGTTGGTGGAAACTGGGCAAAACGCCCGCTCCCAACCCGCATGCCGATATCGTGGCTGAGCCGTTTGCGGGCGGCATGTGGTATGAAGTGGACGCGCAGGGGCAAAAAAACCAATGGGGCCAAGTTCTGGCCTGGGAGCCGCCGTCGCGCTTGGTGCTCGGTTGGCAGTTGAACTGCCATTTCGGCTACGATCCCGATTTGCTCACCGAGGTGGAAATTCGCTTCACGCCCGCCGACGGTGGCACCATTGTTGCGCTCGAACATCGCAATTTGGAGCGGTTCGGCGCGGATGGTGAAGCCCTGATCCCGCGCATTCGGGAAGGCTGGCCGGAGAAACTGAGCGAATTTGCCGCCCATCTCCAAACCGCTGCCGCGTGATTGTCATGTCGGCTGGAACCGGCGGGGCTTGGCGTGCGCGCTCAGCGCCCCTATTCCAAGCGCATGAATGTTATCACCGTCACCAACCTCACCAAGCGATACGACGCAACGCTGGCCGTTGACGGGGTGAGTTTTGACGTTGCCGCGGGCGGCACGCTTGGGCTGCTCGGCGGCAACGGGGCGGGCAAAACCACCACAATTGCCATGCTGCTCGGCCTGCTGATCCCAACCGCTGGCGAGATTACCATTCTCGGCCACAACATGGCCCGCGACCGATTTGCGGCTTTGGCGCGAATGAATTTCTCCTCGCCCTATGTCTCGCTGCCCGGTCGGCTGAGCGTGCGGGAGAATTTGCAGGTGTATGGGCATCTCTACAGCGTGCGCGGGATTGCCGCGCGCATTGCTGAACTTGCGCGTGAGTTGGACCTTGAGGCACTGCTCGAACGCCCGGCCGGTGCGCTGTCGGCGGGGCAGAAAACCCGTGTGGCGCTTGCGAAATCGTTGATCAATCGGCCGGATGTGCTGTTGCTGGACGAACCGACTGCGAGCTTGGACCCCGACACCGCTGATCTGGTGCGCTCCTGGCTGGAGCGATATCGCGCCGAGACCGGCTGCACCATTTTGCTCGCCAGCCATAATATGGCGGAAGTTGAGCGGCTGTGTTCGGATGTGGTGATGCTGAAAAAGGGTCGCATCGTGGATCGTGGCACGCCTGCGGACCTGCTGGAACGCTATGGGCGGGACGATTTGGAGCAGGTGTTCCTCGACATTGCGCGCGACCGTGGCATTCAGGAGGTCGCGATATGATCAGCGCCATGCGAGACTCGGGTGAGCGGATCTGGGGGCTGATGTTTCGCCACATCGCGCTGTATCGCGGCTCGTGGCCGCGTTTGATTGAATTGGCGTATTGGCCGATTTTGCAGATGTGCATTTGGGGCTTTACCGCCAATTTCCTGGCGTCGCGAATCGGCAGCACTGCCGCTTTTGCCGGCGGTGCGCTGCTCGGCGGCGTGTTGTTGTGGGAAGTGGCATTGCGCAGCCAGATGGGGCTGTCGGTGAGTTTTCTCGAAGAGATTTGGTCGCGCAATCTCGGCCACGTGTTTGTCAGCCCGCTGCGGCCGCTGGAGATGGTGGTGGCACTGGTGGCGATGTCGATGTTGCGGATGCTGGCCGGGCTGGTGCCTGCGATTGTGTTGGCGTGGGTGCTCTATGCCTTCAATCTGTTCGCCATCGGCCCGGTTTTGGTGCTGTTTTTTGCCAATTTGATGATTATGGGCTGGGCGGTGGCGCTGGCGGTGATCAGCTTGATTTTGCGCCACGGCGCGGGGGCAGAGGCGCTGGCGTGGTCGGTGCTGTTCGGCCTGACGCCGTTCTGCGCGGTGTTCTATCCGGTGTCGATCCTGCCGCATGGCGCGCGGGAGATTGCGTTCATCGTGCCTGGCAGTCATGTGTTCGAGGGGATGCGGACGATGATGCTCGAAGGCGTGATCGATTGGGGGGAACTTGGCTGGGCGTTCGGGCTGAACCTGATTTGGCTGGCCGGGGCCGCGTTTATCTTTCGCCAACAATTCCAGGTCGCCCGCACCCGTGGCGCGCTGATCGCCATCGGAGAATAGATTTTGGCCCATCATGGAACGCATTTCTGGCTGATCCGCCACGCGCTGGTGGCGGAAAACGCTCGCGCCATGCTCTACGGCACGATGGATGTGGAGCTTTGCCCGCACACGCTGGAGCGGCAAAAGCCGGATTATCAGGCGCTGGCCAACACTCTGCCGCGCACCGCGCATTGGTATGTGACGCCGTTGATGCGCACCCGCCACACGGCTGAGGCGATTCTCAATGCGGGGTATGGTGAGACCGAACTGCGCATCTCATCGGGCATGATTGAGCAAAGCATGGGGGATTGGCAGGGCTTGGCGCATGCCGATGTTCATCAGCGGCTGGCGCAACCAGCCCATCCGTTCTGGCCGTTGGCTGGCACCGAGCGGCCGCCGAATGGCGAGAGCATGCAAGATACCATTGCCCGCGTGGGCCCGACGATGGAGCATCTGGCGCAGCTGCATCCAGGGCAGGATGTGGTGATTGTGAGCCATGGTGGCGCAATCCGTGCGGCGATTGCGCATGCGTTGGGGATTGCAGCGGACAACGCGCTACATATCTCTATACAGAACATATCATTAACCAAGTTGGATCGACTGCCCGAGGGCTGGCGCGTTAACACGGTAAATGGGTTGGTCTGACCAAAAAGAGTGCGAATTTGGCCACACCAGTGTTCCCTTCCAGCCACACTTCTGGCGCATACGCGCTTGTGACTGTTGGGTTCGCTTGCCTGATCACGCTGCAAGATGCGACATCACAGCCGAATACGCCTTGCGTGCCCCCGCGCGCGGGTGGCCAATCTGGAGAGAATGCATGAGGCAATTTCTGATCGCGGCGGTGTTCGCGCTGCTGCTTCCCGCCGTCGCGCACGCCCAGGGTGAGCAGCAAACGCTGGTTGATCGCGCCACGCTCACGGTGCAGGAAATGCTCGGTGACAAAGATGCCTCCGAGGCGCGCAATCTGATGCGCAAATCCAAGGGCGTGATGGTGTGTCCGCGCATCTTCAAGGCCGGGTTCATTCTTGGCGGACAAGGTGGTGGATGCGTGATGGTGGGGCGGACCCGCAGCGGCTGGAGCAACCCGGCGTTCTATGGCTTGGCCAGCGGCAGCATCGGGTTTCAGATCGGCATCCAAGATGCGCAGATCATTTTCATCGTGCTGACAGAAAAAGGCCTGCAAGCGCTGCTTGATAGCCAGTTCAAGATCGGTGCCGATGCCTCGGTGGCGGTGGCGACCATTGGTGCTGGCGTCTCGGGCTCAACCACGGCGGCGTTGAACGCCGATATCGTGGCGTTCGCGACCGCGCGCGGCTTGTTTGCCGGGATCTCGATTGACGGCAGCTTGATCAGCACCCGCAGCGATTGGAACCAGGAATATTACGGCCAGCCGATGGCAGCCCAGCAATTGGTGATTTCCAATCAGGGTAACAATCCTGGTGCGGATCCGCTGCGTGAGATGCTGTCGCGCTTCTCGGGTGGCTGAGCCGCAAAAATTCTGGAAGGCCAAAACCCTCACCCAGATGTCTCGCGAGGAGTGGGAATCGCTGTGTGATGGGTGCGGTCGCTGTTGTTTGCACAAGCTGCGTGATGAAGACACGGAGCAGCTTGCTTTCACCAATGTGGCGTGTCGGCTGCTCGATTTGACGACGTGCCAGTGCAAGCATTACCCGACACGCACCGATTATGTGCCCGATTGCGTGACGCTGACGCCTGCTGCGTTGCTGGAGATCGACTGGCTGCCGCCGTCCTGCGCCTATGTACGGGTGGCCAAGGGGCAAGATCTGGCGTGGTGGCATCCGCTGGTGTCGGGTGATGCCGAGAGTGTTCGCCGCTCGGGTGTGTCGGTGGCTGGCCGCGCGGTTGATGAACGGGAGGCGGGGCCGTTGGAGCACCATATTGTGACATGGCCTGGCAAAAAACCGCGTGCCGTGCGCGGTTGAAGTTTCCGGCGGCTGGAGTCACATATGAGACGACGCGGTGCTGCTTGGTGCGGTGCCCCCTATTCTGATGTTGGAGCGTTTCCCATGCGCGTGTCTCGCTTGATCGCCATCGCCGCCATTTTGCTCGCCCCGCTCGCGCTGACCGCCTGCCACACTGTTCAAGGGGTTGGCCAGGATTTGGGCTCCGCTGGGCGCGGGATCAGCACAACCGCATCGGACGTGCAAAAGAAGCTTTGACCTGCTGAGATGAGCGTGTGAGCGGCGCGCGCCCGGCGTTATGGCGCGCGCATCGCTGTGACAAATTGCTCGGTGTTGTGGCGCAGCATGCGCAGATAGGTGGGGGCTGGCCCGTCATCTGCGGACAGCGCGTCTGAGTAAATTGTTGCACCGAGTTTTGCGCCGGTGTCATGGGCGATGACGGTGGCGAATTTTGGGTTGGTCATGTTCTCGACGAACACTGCCCGAATATTGTGCTGTTTGATCTGACCGATCAACGCTGCGATGGCAGCGGCGGAGGGCTCGCCGTCGGTGGAAATACCCTGCACGGCGAGCAGTTCGATGCCATAGCGCGCGCCATAATAGCCGAATGCGTCATGGCTGGTCAGTATGCGGCGTTGGGCTTGTGGAATGGCGGCGTATTGATCGCTGATCCATGCATCCATCGCTGCGATTTGCGCGATATAGGCTTCGGAGCGCGTGGCGATGGCGGCGGCTTGTTGCGGCATGGCGCGGGTGAGGCCTGCCGCGATGGCGCGGACGTAGAGAATGCCGTTTTGCGGGTTTTGCCAGGCGTGCGGATCGGT
>CAIZGT010000736.1 GCA_903932545.1 uncultured Rhodospirillales bacterium | reverse complement strand
GCATGTTGGGCAGCGGCGTGTTGGCGTCGGCATCGAACACGTCGCCCAGATCATCAAGCGAATTATCCAGGATCGAGCCCGACAAATGTTGCCCGAACTTGAAGAGATCTGCCTGGAACGCTTCTGAGAACGCATCCAGCGGCAGGATGAATTGATCCGGGTTCGGCCGACGTCTCGGCAACGATGCTGGCCATCCTTGAACGGATTTTGCCGCCTTGTTCCACTCGCCCCTCAACTCGCCGACAAATTTCTTAGGGTCTCGGCGCAGGCTGCGCTCGGCAAGTCGCACTTCGAGGTCCAGAAGTGTCTGTTCGCTCACCTGATCGGGTACGATATCTTCTGCTTGGCAGAAGCGCGCCAGCGTCTCAATAAACCCGCGTTGGCGTGGATCGATCGCATCGCTCATCGTTTGCCAACGTTCATTGAGAGGCAGACGACCGTCATCAATCAGGCCTAGCCGCGTCATGACAAAACGCAGCTCCGATTTGACGTTCTTCACCCGCCCGGGGCTCACGCCAAATGCCGCGCCGGGCCGGTTCAGAACGTGCTTGCGCAGGAAGCTTGGTGTCAAAGGGAAATCCTTCGCTGGGTAACCAACCCAGCGCGCGACGGTCGAAATGGCTGAAATCAGATCTCGTTGGCGCTTGTCGTCAAGGCCCCACGTGCGAATAGCGGCGATGGCATCAGCACCGGTCATCGGCGCGTCAGGAAGGGAATTTTTGTGCTCGTGACGCTTTGAGATATACAATTTAGCTACTCCGGACATTTGCTGACATTCGGGCGAACAGTATACACCAGTTCCAGGCCAACTAACGGGCTGATTGGCCCGATTATTGTTCAAGTGATTGATCTGATTTATTGTTTTGCGCGTGCTTGGAATTTGCACGTAGCACACGTCTTTGTGCTGATTTTAGAACGCTGGCATTGATGCCGTCTTCGATCAGCCGTCTTACTTCATCGGTCTGAAAATAGACGCTGCCACCAATTTTGACTGGCGACAGAACGCCGCGTTCCACCCAACGATCGATGGTGCGACGTGCGCATTGGAAAATATTGGCGACCTCAGTCGCTCGAATGAGATCACTTAGGCGCGTGTCGTGACTGATGTCCCCGGCCACAGTCTCGCCCGAGCGATAATCACCTTCAGCGGACATCGCTAGGAGCTTCGCCAGCTTCCCGAGCTTGAATGTCACGTGCCGAAAGGCGCGCGAGCAGCTTTGCCAGCGTGACGAAGCTGGGCGGCGTCCGCACCAAAGGCGCGTTCGCAGCGGCGGCGTGCGCCTCAGGATGAATCGGTTGAAGTTTGGATTGTGCCATTCCCACGAGATCGCGGGTTTTTGCGGTGGCTCATACATTGTGCGTGAGCGGCAACTACGTGGGCGTAAGCTTCGAGATGCTTAATTTGGCGTCCCGGACTCGCCCTCAGCCAATCGCTCCCGATAGCCGGTGATCCAAGCGACCAACGTCTCGGGCTTTGGGGACAAAATCTCGGCGGGAAGAGTCACCAACGGGTCATGGACGGCAGCTTCGCGTAATTGCGCATAGGCCACTGTCAAAAACCGGATCAGTGGACCGGAAGGCTCGTTGTCGAATTGAGTCGTTGCCGATTGGCGGGAGAAGCTGGCGGTCCTCCCAGAAATACGAACGTAACAATCAATCAGTGACCATGCGAATTGCTCCGCACGCTGCCTTGAACGTGCGAAATACTCTGCATCAGCACGTTTAATCCCCTGGCCGGTGCTCTCAGCAGCCAGAGATGCCGCTGTCCGAACTATGTCCTCTGGCTTTGAGATATCCCCTGATGATCCCAGGCTTTGCCCAACCATCCATTCGAGATATTCAACCCCTGACCGCAAATTGGAGATCACGGGATCTGTCGACAGAGGTGTCATGGCGCCATTCAGCCAAGCGATAATATTCTGCTTTGGCGGCGCACCGAGAGCACGCATCCAAGGAGCAATATATCCAAGATCACCGTTGGAGATTCGCGTCAGTGCCGCATGAATCCGCTTCAGTTGGCCGCGCTGATCATCCAGGGCCGTCAGGAGGGATTGGAAGTCGAAGCAAACTTGGACGCAGACCTCACTTAATTCGACGGCTTGAACTTTGCTAGACAACCGGGCGGCAGACAGGGCCTGTGTCGCCATGTCGGGCGTAAACACCGACCTAATCTGAAGACGTCTGGGCAGTTGTAAGCGGCGTGGCATCCGGTTCCGGGGGTTCGCTGTATCTCGCAAAAATCCTAATGCATGAACCGCTGTTCGGCGAAGCGGATACAGCGCAGTAACCTGGCCAAATGACTATTTCGATGACAAGCAAGCCTTAACCGACGATTTGTCCTTCGATAATTCCATCATCACCTGCCTCCCCAGACGTGACTGTGTCGTGGGTACTCTCTTGGTCAATTACGAACCAACTCTGCGCAGTCGCGCCGACAAATTGCGTGAGCCCGTAGTTCACCGCCGAGCTGACGGCTACGCCCACACCGAAGGGGATAGCCTTCTGTAAGGCTGCCCGGGTGAAAGTGATGCCGATCCGTTTGAACAACTCTCTGGCTACCACAAGCGCTGAACCTGCCAGATATTGCCGAAGCATGCTGACGCCTGCCTTCGAAGCAACTCGCGTCACTGCGTCGCCGCCGAACTTCTCAATCGCGCCACTCGCTGCGATCAGCAGTGACAGATGATTGGCTTCCTCACCGTCAAGGTCCCATCCATATACCTCGGCGAGGCACATTGTCATGTCGACCTGAAATTTCATGCTCATTGTTACATCAGCAAGCCCCCCACCGAGCATAGCCGCCAAAGTGCCGATGCCCGGCACGACGCCCGCCAACGCAGTCGCCCCACCGCTCGCAGCGGCCAACCAAGCATAGTGATCAATAATTTTGTCACCGACAATCTTGCGCCGTTCGGCTGCAGTCGCCCCCGGGTGACTCTCCTCCGAGGCGGATGTGTATTTGCGCACGAGCGCCTTGGCATCCTTTGGGCTGATCGCGACGGCCTGGATCACCTGTAACATGCGCGAGCCGTAGTCGGCGTCTTCATTGGTATCCATCTGGTCACCTTCTGGGGTGGATGTGCCGACGTGTGATGCTCTGCACATTTATTTGTAGAGAATACTCCGTGGTGAAATACTCGACAAAATGACGCCCTCTCGCAATGGAAATACGCGAGATTTTGGCGCTCAATTTGCGGAAGCTGCGGCAGGCCAGAGGCTTGTCGCAGGAAGAACTCGCCCATCTTGCCAAAATTGATCGCACATACGTAAGCGCGCTCGAACGCTGCGTTT
>CAIZGT010000735.1 GCA_903932545.1 uncultured Rhodospirillales bacterium | reverse complement strand
TGCCGCCAGCCCATGCGGACCTTTGCGGAAGTCCACCGGGCGCGTGGCCACCAGCGAGGCGGCGGAGTATGATCTTTACTTGATCGTTCCAAAGGGCGCGCAGGATGTGGTGGTGAACACGGTGGCGCCCACGGTGGAGTTCGGCGGGGCCGTGGAGCGGGGCGGGGGAGCCGTCCAACATCTGGTGCTTGACCGCAAGCAATGGTCGGCGCCGAAGCTGATCGGCCACGTTGGCAACTGAGAGGATTTTTGGCCATGGATCAGACGAAGTTGCAGGGGACGGCGGCCGAGCTGCGGCGGGTGCTTATGCTGCACGCCGGCGAGGATCATGCGGTGGACGTGCTGCACGAGATGTTGCGGCCCATGCTGGCTTCGGCAGAGGCGGGGGAGATCACATGTCCGGTGCCGTGGGTGGACGTGCCGGGTGATAGGCCGTTTCTGGAAGGGGATTACGCGGAGTTTCCGGACGTGGAGGATGCGTATTCGCGCTTCAAGCTTCTGGTTACCGGGAGTGAAGACCTGATGCGGAAGCGGTAGGGCCTGTCCGCAATGAGGGGATCCCGGAGGTCGACAGCTGCATTTAACTTCACGATTGCAATACTCAGACCACCGGAGCTGGAGTCCCCGCCTATCACTGCAAGTGGTAGGCTCCTAAATGAAGGAAACTGAGGTCGGTTTCCAGGATCGTAATTTGGCACTGTGTAAATCCAAGAGTTAAGATACGCTCTTTCGCTTTGTGTAAACGCCGACGTATTTTGGAACAAAGATGCTGAACCAGACATATCCTAAAATCTCCTCAGAGGGAATCGACATCATAAATAACGACTTCGGCCTCGCCGCCAGAGGCAAGAAATCGACTGTCTGGACTAAATGAAACGACACTCATTTTGTTTGGCCATGTGGATAATTCCTTGATCACTGACGACGTCTGGGTGCTCCAAACTCTGATTGAGTGCTCATCAGCTGCTACCGTTGCCAAATATCGTCCATCTGGACTGTAAGAAAGACTCCATATGTTTCTGCGGTTGCCGGTCACGTATGACCTCACGTAAGTCCAGGTTGACGATCTCCAAATATGCAGCTGTTTATCATTTGTATCATCATTTACCGATGTCCCAACCGCAAGAAACGCCCCATCCGGACTAAAACTCAGGGCTTTTGCAGTCGCTCTACCGCTGACAAACGATCGCCGTTCTTCATAAGGGTCTGCTTTGAACACTTTGACCAGACGATGGTTTTCAGCGCTCCAAATTTGAATATTTCCTAAAAGGTCGCCATGGCCAACTTTTGTATGTGGATCAGAATTATAAGTTTCAGAATTGAAAGCTAAATATCGACCATCCGGACTTAAAGCCGCATCTCGCGCTTGTGGATAACGCCCCGCCGAGGTTCTACCGAACGGTTCATCATGATATGATGTGAGGGTCCAGGTTGCCGTATTAAATATCGCATAACCGCCACCGCCAAGCAGAGCAATGACAGAAGTGCTATCTAATGACCGCAGTATACGGTTTGCGCTGTCTGTCCCGCGCTTACCATTCTCTACGTCAGGGCCAAAGACATCACGTATTTTATGTCCGCTTACCGCGTCCCATACAGAAAAGCATATTGAATTAATTTGATCGGTGGCAGCTCCCATTAAAAAACGCCCATCAGCCGTGAATGAAAGCCCCTGAAAGATACCCGCCGTATTAGGGGTCTTAAAGGTCATCCGTTCCTGCGACACATTCCAGTTGTAAACGAAATGCCCACGCTGATCATTTGCTGCGATCATTCGACTGTCAGGGCTCCAGGCAATTGAGTTTGCATATACCTCAACTGGGAATCGCATCTTCGTCCCTCCTAAAGTTGCTGTAGCGGCCCTGATAGGACCTGAACACGCTTGAATAGCCATTGGCATCGTCAAGAGAGTTCTACGTGAGAAAGTGCGGTTTAGTGAATTCATATCTCATGCAGTCCTTTAGTTATTTTGTTCAAGGCAGCCGATGGAAACGTCAGTGGGTCAAAAATTAGGAGCGAAGATCGTGTCCCGGAACGTGATGTAGGAGCTTAGGGTAAGTCGCCTGCCGAAGCGACCGCCGCGAGTCCGGCGTAGGGGGGCGACTTATCCACAGCGGTGGTCACCGCGCCCTGGGACACAACCGGGTGGTGTTCGAGTGATCTATTTTTATCACGACCCGCAGATGCCGCTGTTTTTGCTCATGATCTACGCCAAGGCGCAGCGCGAGACCATGACGCTGGATGAGACGAGACAGGTATGCGGGTTGGCGGCGAACCTCAAACAGGGCTACGGGCGGAAAGGGTGATGCGATGAGCAAATTCGGCAAGGACCTGATTGAGAGCATGACGGACGCGGTTGCCTTCGCCCAGGGCCGCGACGTTGCTGCGACCGTGCATGTCGTCGACGTTCCGGATGTGCGGGCCATCCGTTTTGGGCTGCATATGTCTCAGCAGCGTTTTGCCGAGACCTATCGCATTCCGTTGCCGACCTTGAAGAACTGGGAGCAGGGGCGCCGGGCGCCGGATGCGCCGGCTGTTGCCTATCTGCAGGCGATCTCGCGCGTGCCGCAGACGATCAAGGACGCATTGCAGGGCGCGTAGGATCGGTGGGCGAGGTGCGATCCGTTGTCTCACGCGTCATCGCGATGACTATCGCTTCGATCTTTCATTCTTCGCCTGTCGAAGAATCCGACGATTATTTGTGCTGAAAATCATCGGAAGCATGGTCTCGGATGATCGGCAGCATTGCAAGCAAATTTGGAAGAGCCGAGTTGACCGTTTACCAGACCATTTCGAGGTTGATATCGAAGTAACCATGCGCGATGCGGTTTCGCATCCCTTTCATGTTTCTCCACGGAACCTCGGGGTGTGATTCGAGAAATGCCAGGTGGTCTTTCAGAAGTTTGGTCGCGGCTTCGCCGATGATGATCAAATTCATCACGCCCGCCTGCTGGGTGCGTTTGTCGGCCAGGAAGTCTTCCTTGCTGATCCCCTCGATGTAGGAACAGGCCAACGCGGCGGCTTCCATCATGTGGTCGAGATGGTCGGTCAGGCGATGGCCGTTCATATCGGCACAGCGTCGGCGAGGACTTGGGCGCGGAATTTCGTTGGCAGGTCGCCGGGGGTCAGGACATCGATCGGGATGCCGAGGTGCTCTTCGAGGGCGATCTGCAGGGCGCCGAGATCGAAGAGGGTTGCTCCGGGCAGGGGATCGACCAGAAGGTCCAGGTCGCTGCCGTCATGGTCTTCGCCGCGGACCACGGAGCCGAACACCCGGCCGTTGCAGGCACGGTGGGATGCCACTGCGGCTCGGATGAAGTCACGGTGGATGCGCAAGGCGTCGGACGGTTTCATGATGAGGGCCCTGGCGAGCGTCGGATCGGTGGCGAAGCGAGACCGATTATGAGACCGCGGGTGAATCGATGGGTCTCGCTTCGCTCACCCATCCTACGGTCTGACCCTGCCGGGTGACGGTGGGTGGCATTCTTTGGTTGTATTTTGGATGGGTTTATGTTCCTATGTGGGGGATGAATGTGCTTGCAGCCCCTGTTTTGAGCGACCGGTTTTCGATGATCCTGGAGGGGTTGTATCGGGCCGTGGCGGCGCGCAGTGCGCGGGGGGCGATGGCGGTTGGGATGATCCTGCTGGTGTGTGGGCGGGTTCGGCGGGTGGAGCGGCTGGTGCTTGGGTTGCTGGTGCGGTTTCGGGCTGGGCGGCTTTGGGTTCGTTCTGTGTCGTCCGGTCGGCCTGGGAGTCTGAGGGCGTGTGGCGCTTCTGGCGATCGGCTGCCGGTGGGGCTTGGGTGGTTGCTGCCGATGGTGCCGTGTGCGGCGGCGGGGTTTGGGTCGCAGTTGCGGCATCTGCTGGAG
>CAIZGT010000734.1 GCA_903932545.1 uncultured Rhodospirillales bacterium | reverse complement strand
CTCGTTTGACAATATGATGTTAACGCGACGGGTGATGGCCGAGGGGCATCCGTTGCAATTTGATCATGCGGCTGCGGAAGATTCTTACGTGAAGGCGCATGCTTTCCTTGATCGCTATGTGCGGGACGCGAAATAGCGATCAGGAGGCGGCTTTGAGGTGTTCCTGCAAGCGCGGCATGAGTTCGACCAAGTTGCAGGGGCGGTGGCGGTTGTCGAGCTGCCAGACCAGAATGTCGTCCCACGCATCCTTCACAGCGCCGGTGCTGCCGGGCAGGGCGAAGAGATAGGTGCCGCCCGCCACGCCGCCGATGGCGCGGGATTGGATGGTGGAGGTGCCGATTTTTTGATAGCTCAGCATGCGGAACAACTCGCCGAAACCTTCGATGGTTTTCTCCAACACGCGGGTGAAGGCCTCGGGTGTAACGTCGCGCCCGGTGATGCCGGTGCCGCCGGTGGTGATGATCACGTCGATTGTCGGATTGGCGATCCAGCCGCGCAGGAGAGTTTCGATCAGGTTGGCATCATCACGCTCAATGGTTCGCTCGGCGACGATGTGCCCGGCGGCGGTGATGCGCGCGGCCAACGTGTCACCAGAGGTGTCGTTGGCCAGAGTTCGGGTGTCAGATACGGTGAGCACGGCGATGTGGCAGGGCAGGAACGGACGGGATTGATCAAGTCGTGACATCGCTGGGCGCTCCTGTGGCCGCCGCGCCCTAATGGACCAGTTCGGCACTCTCGGTGGAGAGTGGATGATAGCGCGGCCACGCCCCGGCGGCGAGATCATCCAGGCTCGGCGTCGGCAGTTTCATGCGGGTGGCGTAAATCCAGGTGAAGGTGAGCGCGCGCGGCACAAAGGCGCGGGTTTCATCAACTGGAATTGATTCGATGAATAGCAGCGGGTCGCCGTTGTCTTGCACGCTTTGGCTCCAACGGCTGAAATTGCCGGGGCCGCTGTTGTAGGAGGCGAGGAGGTGCAGCAGGTTGCCGGAAATGACCTCCTGCTGGGCGAGATAGCCGATATAGCGTTGGCCAAGCTCAAGATTATAGCCCGGATCACGCAGCGCGCCGCGCAACTCGCCGCCTGAGGCGCGGCCGGTGAGGGCGCTGGCGGTCTCGGGCATGATTTGCATCAGTCCGGTTGCCCCGGCGCCGGATACCAGCACAGTGTCGAAATTCGATTCGGTGCGGGCAATGCCATAGACCATTGCCGGATCAACCTTGAAGCCGCCATTGGGTTGCAGGCGCGGAATGGGGAAGCGGGTGGCTTCACGCGGCTGGCCGTCATTGGATTGCACCAGATCGGCCAGTTGACCGGCGAAGGTGAGCAGGCCGGATTGTTTGGCGACCAACATGATGGCGCGGCCGAGTTCGGGGCGAGCGGTGGCCATCGGCCAGAGTTGGCGAAGTTCGGCTTCGGCGCGCCCAGTTTGACCAACCTGGATCAGCGCAAACGCGCGCAGGCCTTCGGGGGTGTTGGCCACCGCATCAAGGTCAGCGATGGAGATCAAGTCTCGCGCATCGCGGCCACCGGGGGCGAAGCCGAAGCCGAGCCCTAGGGTGCGGCGGGCGAGGAAGCCGTAGAATGTGTTGTTCTCGGCGGCTGCCAGCTTCATCCAAGTTTGATAGTCAGCCGCGTGGCCACTGCGCAGTTGCGCCCGCGCCGCCCAAAATGCAGCACCTGCACGCAAGGCTGAGGTGGTGAGTTCGGCCTGATACGCGGCTTCAAACATGGGGCGCGCAATGTCGGGCCGTCCCATGCGCCACGCCGCAAGACCCGCCATCTGACCGGCGAGTGAGGCGGTTGGGCAGGATTTGGCGGAACAACTGGTGGTGCCGCCATAGCCGAGCAGATAGGCGTCACCGTCTTTGTTCAGTGTGAACAAGATCTGCGCTGCCTCACCGCGCAGTTGTGAGGCGTATTGCGACGATAGGCCGGGGGTTTTCGCCAGCAGCTTCTCCACCCCCTCCGCGCCGCCACGCCGTGCGGTGTCATGCACGCTGCGATCAAGCGCGTAGTTACGGGTGAGGGTGAAGGTGGCGGGCTCCGATTCTTCGGGCACCGGGCCGGAGTTCAGGCCGGTGCTTTGATCCAGCGTGAGAGCGGCCGCTGACGGCGCGGGCGGCGGTGCCATGCCAGCGGGCAGGCGGGTGAGCAGCAGCGTGTGGATGGCGCGTGCATCGGGCAAAGTGGGGAAGGATTTCAGCCAGTCGATCAAATCTTCTGGCTTGGGCCTTGTGCTGCGCGCGAGATAACGCTGGGCGAGGATATGGCCGAGGATATCGCGCCCCAATGGGGTGGACGTGTCGATGGCGGCGGCGAGCTTGGCCGCTTCGTCCATCTTCTCTTGGGCCTGTAGGGCGAAGACGCGCTTGATCTGCGCTGCCTCGCTCGGCGGCAGGGGGGTGGGGAGCGCAATGCCGCCAGCGCCACGCGGCTCCAGAACAGGAACCAAAAACGCCGTCTCATCCGCCGCAGCTTCGTTTGGTGCGTCCGCCCTAGCGACCGAGAAGCTGGCCAGGAGAGCCGCGCCGGCCAAGATGGCACGGGTCGCGGGGAGGCGGGAGAACGCAAATTCTAACCCTCGCATAAAGCCTGTTTAGCCAAACTTTGGTCAAAACGCAACTG
>CAIZGT010000733.1 GCA_903932545.1 uncultured Rhodospirillales bacterium | reverse complement strand
TGACCTGATCTGGTCGTTTGTGGTGAACAACTACATGCTGGGCAACGATCCGTTCCCGTTTGATCTGCTGTATTGGAACAGCGATTCAACGCGGATGCCGGCTGCGATGCACAGTTTTTATCTGCGCAACATGTATCAGCAGAACAAGCTGCGTGAACCGGGTGGGATCACGCTGTCGGGCACGCCGATTGACCTGCGCAAGATCAAAACCCCGGCGTATTTCCTCTCGACCCGCGAAGACCATATCGCGCCGTGGAAAACCACCTATCTCGGCACCAAACTGCTCAAAGGCCCGATCCGCTTCGTGCTGGCCGCCTCCGGCCATATCGCAGGCGTGGTCAATCCACCCGAGGGCGGCAAATACAGCCATTGGATCAACCCAGACATCGCCACTACACCGGAAGAATGGCTTGAAGGCGCCACCGAAATCGCCGGCTCCTGGTGGCCGGATTGGCAACGTTGGGTGACGTCGCAAGGCGGCGCCGCGGGCAAAACCATGGTCACTGCCCGAAACCCTGCCGAGGGGATCGAGGCAGCGCCAGGCCGTTACGTGGCGATCAAAGCCGCAGACTGAGGGACGCAGAGCGGGGCGTTGTATATGCCCCGCGCCCCTCTAATAGCCGCCCGTGCTCGCTTTGTTGTTCAGTGCGGTTACTTCTTGAGACACAACTTGAAGATTGCTGCCGATCTCGCCCATTGGCAGCAGATTCTCAAGCCGTTCTCGTGTGGCCCGGGCACCCAAAGTGAAAATCGGATCATTGAGGTTGGCCATCAACGCAGTGTCATCTTTGGTGCGGCTCACCGCCAACAATACGTTGACCACCGTTTGAGATTTCGCTGCCGGAGCGACCCCTATCGCTTCACGCGCTGCCACACGGATTTGGGTGAGTTTCAGTTTTGCCGCGTCGCTCAGAGCCACCCAACGGGGATGAACCTGCAAAGCGCCGGAAATATATTCTAGCGCCGCGAAACCTCGGGCGCGATCTCGTAACGCTGCTGGCCGCTGTCCGCTGGGCCCAAACATCACTTGGGCTTCCTGCAATGCAGCATCATCAGGATCGGATGAATACAGGCTCGATGGCATTTCGGCGTAATCAACGCGCGGCGCATTGGCGCATCCGCTGATACACAATGCTATCAATACAGCGAGAATTTTCATCATGGCCTCCTCGATGGCGATTGAGTCGCGGTCGACGGAGATGTGGCAATCGGGGCCGTATTGCCAAGAGTGGCAATCAGCCCTTTAAATATTCTTGCGCCAATTCCGCATAATGGATCGCATTCATGTCGAACTTGCTGCGTTCTTCGTCAGTCAGCACACGCGCCAACTTTGCCGGAGCCCCCGTCCACAACTCGTTGCGGCCGATTTTCTTGCCGGGCGTGAGCAGACCATTGGCCCCAAGCACACCACCCTCTTCGATGATCGAACCGTCCAGCACCGTGGCCCCCATGCCGACAAAGGCGCGGTTGTGCAGGGTGCAGGCGTGGATCACCGCGGCGTGGCCGATTGTCACATCATCGCCGATGATCGTGGGAAAATTGCCGGCATTCACATGGACAATCGTGCCGTCTTGCACATTCGTGCGCGCGCCGACGCGGATGAAGTTGGTGTCTCCACGCAAGACGCAATGAAACCAGACCGACGCGCCAGGGCCGATGACCACATCGCCGATCAGCACCGCGGTCTCTGCGACAAAAGCGGTTTCATCAACGATTGGCCACTCGCCACGAAACGGCAGATAGCGACGATCTTTGGACATGCGACTACTCCAAGCCCAGCATCAGTTTCAGGTTCTGCACCGCAGCGCCCGACGCCCCCTTGCCGAGATTGTCCAACCGCGCGACCAGAATGGCCTGACGATGTCCGTCATTGCCATAGACGCGCAATTCCAGCGTGTCGGTGTTGTTCAACGCTTCCGGCTCAATCTTGCCGTTCGAGGTCGGCGGCAGGACGTGGACCAGCTTGGAGCCTGCGTAATAGGCCTCCAGAATACCGTGAAGATGGTCAACGCTCGGCGTGCCGTTGAGCAGATCAAGATGCAGCGGGATCGAGACCAGCATGCCCTGGCGATAATGCCCCACGCTTGGTGCGAAAATCGGGCGACGCGTTAGATGCGCGTAACGCTGCAATTCTGGCAGATGCTTGTGCTCAAGGCCCAACGCATAAAGCTCAAACGCCGGGCCGCCATGGGTGTCATGCTCGGCGATCAGCGCCTTGCCGCCGCCGGAGTAGCCGCTGACGGCGTTGATGCTGATCGGGTAATCTTTCGGCAGCACGCCCGCCTCAACCAGAGGCCGCAGGAGCGCGATGCCGCCAGTTGGGTAGCAGCCCGGCACCGATACACGACGCGAAGCCGCGATTTTTTCGGCTTGACCGGGTTTAAGTTCGGCAAACCCATACACCCAAGATGCATCAACGCGATGCGCGGTGGAGGCATCGAGCAGCTTTGGGCCAGATGAGCCGATGCTATCGGCCAGCGCGACGGATTCCCTCGCCGCATCATCGGGCAAGCAGAGCACAACCAAATCGACACTGCGCATCACGTCGCGCCGGGCCGCTGGGTCTTTACGGTTCGCATCGGGCAGCGAGATGATTTCAACGGACGGCACCGCACGCAGGCGCTCGCGAATGCCCAAACCCGTGGTACCAGCTTCACCGTCAATGAACACGCTTGCTGCGTTCGCCATGATCTAGCCCCCAGAACTAGCGTTGTTTGACCTGTGATGCCGCCCTCGCACCAGAGACGTTTGCGCGCGGCTGGTTCGAAAAAACTGCGGCTAAGACAGTTTGCGCACGCTACAAGCTGTTCGCATGACCGAGATTTATATCGACGGCGACGCCTGCCCGGTGCGCGAGGAAGTTTATCGGGTGGCCGATCGCCTCAATTTGGTGGTGCATGTTGTCTCCAACGGCTCCCGCCCGATTCGGCCGCCGACTGACCCCCGCATTCGGATGGTGACGGTCGATGCCGGTGCGGACGTGGCGGATGACTGGATTGCTGAGCGGATCACGGCGGCTGATCTGTGCGTGACGTCCGACATCCCAATTGCCTCACGTTGCTTGGCAAAAGGCGCGCGGGCGATTGCGAGTTATGGAAAGATTTGGACGGACGATAATATTGGCTCCGCGATGGTGGGGCGTGACATCGGCTATGCGATGCGTGAGGCGGGGCATATCACGCGCGGCCCGTCCGCGATGACCAAGGCGGATCGCTCGAAGTTTCTGGAGGCGTTGGACCGAGAGTTGCGCGCGCTGCTGAAGCCGAAAGTCACCTGGCGGGTGGTGCCGCCGTCGTAGCCCGCACTGCGCAGTGCAATGCGGGCTACAATTCTAATATTTTATTTCAACCCGGATGCCATGCGCCGGCGTGCCTGACGCAATATGATCTTGCGACATGCTCTCTCCCCCAAATTCCGCGATAGCGAAGCGCAATTGGGGGGCGTGCCAACAAAAAAGGCCGCCCGAGGGCGACCTTTTTTGCAACCAAAGCTCTGAGAGATCAGCGCTTGGAGAACTGGAAGGAGCGGCGGGCCTTCGCCTTGCCATACTTCTTACGTTCAACCACGCGGCTATCGCGGGTCAGGAAGCCAGCGGCCTTCAGAATGCCGCGCAGTTCTGGCTCGTAATGCGTCAGCGCGCGGCTGATGCCGTGGCGAACCGCCCCTGCCTGACCGGACAGACCGCCGCCATTCGTTGTGCAGAACACGTCGAACTGGTTGTAGCGATCAGCAATCAGGAAGGGTTGGGTGAGCAGCATGCGCAGCACGGGGCGTGCGAAATACGTCGTCACCGGCTTGCCGTTGACGATGATTTCACCCTTGCCCGGCTTGATCCAAACGCGTGCAATCGCGTTCTTGCGGCGGCCAGTGGCATACGAACGGCCCAGCGCATCACGCTTCGGCTCACGCTTAGGCGCAATCTCAGCGAGGGTGGCTGCATTCACAGCCATCGTCTTGAGGTCAGCGAAGCTGGTGGTTTTGTCGGTTCCGGACATGATCTCAGACCCTCGTGTTCTTGGAGTTCATGGCGGCAACGTCCAGCTTCTTGGGCTGCTGGCCATCATGCGGGTGGCTGTCGGCGGCGTAGATGAAGAGGTGCTTCATCTGCTTGCGCTGCAGCGGGCCGCGCGTGATCATGCGCTCAACCGCCTTTTCCAGCACGCGCTCTGGGTGCGCGCCAAACAGGCGTTCGCCCATGGTGCGGCCCTTGATGCCACCGGCATAACCCGTGTGCTTGTAGAAAATAGATTGATCAAGCTTGTTGCCGGTCACGCGGACCTTGCCAGCGTTGATGACGATGATGTTATCACCGCAATCCACATGCGGCGTGAAAACCGCCTTATGCTTGCCGCGCAGGCGATCGGCGATGATCGCGGCGAGGCGGCCAAGTACCAAGCCTTCCGCATCGATCAGCACCCAGTCTTTTTTCACCGCAGCGGGCTTCAGTGCCGCCGTGGTGTGTGTCATGGAAAGCGTCATAGAGATCGTCCTTAACGTCGGCCAAACTGCCGACACAACAGGCGCCGGGATATGACGGCTAGAGTTGCATCGGTCAAGCGGTTTTGCTGTGGTAAAATAATACCACACACTTCTTGGCCAGTTATTTGGCGGGAAAGCGTGTGAGTTTTATCGAAGAAGGCTTTAACACCGTTGATCCAGTCCATGTCCTGGGCGCTGGTGGGCGCATTGGACAAGCGGTTGTCCGTGCTTTGCGGGCGATCGGGGTGCAGGTGGTGCCGGTGCTGTTCACCCGC
>CAIZGT010000732.1 GCA_903932545.1 uncultured Rhodospirillales bacterium | reverse complement strand
CGCGGACGCACTCCCGCGCTCGGGTTGGTCGATTCCGGGAGGGAATTGAGGATGGAAGAGGCATAGGCAATCGCCGTCCGCTGTTCCTCGTAATCCTCGATCAGTTTGGACAGCGACACCAACGGCGCGGCCACGCGGCCTGACAGCATCATGAAAGCGAACAGCGAGCCGATTGAGCCACTGCCGTCATCGAGGATCATCGCAGCACCGATGAGAATAACGAAGCGGGTCATAATCGCCTCGAACGGCTGCACCAACGTGGCAGGCCAGTTCGCGAGCTTCTGCGCCGCCAGATTGGCCTCACCGGCAGCGGCGGTGCGCTTGTCCCACTCGTCTTTCTGCACTGGCTCCATCGCCAGCGATTTCACGGTGCGGATGCCGTGAATCGTCTCCACCATCGTCACCCCTTTGGCGACTTCGGCCTGGATATATTTCACATACAGGCGGCGATAGGCGGGCATGAAGGCCACGATAACACCAACGATGCACAAGCCGCAGGCCAGGATCAGCGCGGTTAGAATCGGATTGAGGATGAACAGCACCGGGATAATCACCAGCAAGGTGATCAAATCCAGCGCCGTGGCCAGCATGCGGCCAGTGAGGAATGTTTTGATTTTGCTGGTTTCATGCAGCGCATGCATGATTTCACCAGTCGGCTTACGCTCAAAAAAATCAATCGGCAGGCCGAGCAGGCGGCGGAAGATATACAGCCCCAGCTTGGCATCCAGCCGCGTTGCGATGAACAAAATCTGCTGACGCCTACTCCACGAAATCACCGCCTCATACAACGACGCCGCCACCAGCAGCAGCGTGACGAGGGTGAGTGTGGACCAACTGCGATGCGTCACCACGCGGTCCACCACCGTCATGATGATCAATGGCGGGAAGATGGTGAGCACGGCGAGCATAACGGAGCCAACCAGCACGTCACGCAGCAGCTTCTTTTCCCGAAGAACGAGATTGATCACCCATTGCGCGCTGAACGGCTGATCATCCTGCGTCAGCCCACGCTCAGGGCGCAACAACAGCACAAGGCCAGACCACGCTTGCGACAGCCGCAATTCGTCCACCGGCACCGGATCGGATTCAAAAGTGGCAGCGGGGTCTTTCAGCCACACCACATTGCGCGCCGGATCGGTGCGCACCATCAACGCCGCTGAGCCGTCATCGAGCATCAGGATCACCGGCCGCGCATCGGACATGCTGACGAGTTGACGCCACTTCACCTGCGTGGCGCGTGCCCACATGCCAGCACCCTGCAACCATTTCACAAAAGCCGCTGGCGGTGGGGTTTCCCCCTTGCCCACACGCATGTCATTGCGGTCGAGTTCGTAGCCATAGAAGCGGGCCGCGGCGAGGACGGCGAGGATGCGAATTTCCAAAGGCGTGCGCGGCAATGGCTCGCCGTCGCCATAATGGGCTCCGGTCGGGTCCAGCGGCTCCGGAAACTGGTTATCGATCGAATCCATGCCATCACCTCATCAACATCCGGCCGATCCGGCCGGCCTCACCACAATCACGCGGATGCGGCGTCTATGACACAATAGCAATCCGGCCCTGCATTGTCGCCTGGAGTGAAAGGCGGATATCGTCAGGAATTATACGCATCCTGGACCACCAAGATGTGCATTATAGCCCTCTATCATGCTGTCCGCCGCACATAACAGCGCAAAGACCTCGCCCATGCTGATCCGCCCGTCCACCATTGCCGACCTGCCGGAAATCCAGGCCATCTATGCACATCACGTGCTGCATGGCACCGGAACGTTCGAGGAAACGCCACCTTCGGTCGAGGAAATCACCGCACGATGGGAGAAAGTGACCGGCGCGGGCTGGTCGTGGCTGGTGGCCACGGATGACACCGGCGTGACGGGCTATGGCTATTTCGCACAATACCGTGACCGCTCGGCCTATCGCTTCGCCGCCGAGGACAGCATTTATGTGCGCGAAGATGTGCGCGGCCAGGGCGTGGGCAAGGCGTTGGTCAGCGCCTTGGTCCAGGCGGCCACCGCTTCGGGGTTTCGCCAGATGATCGCCGTGATCGGCGATTCCGACAATATTGGCTCCATCGGCGTGCACAGCAGCCTGGGCTTTCGCAAAGTGGGCGTGCTGACGTCCACCGGCCTCAAATTCGGGCGCTGGATCGACACGGTGCATATGCAGCGCGCGCTGGGCGATGGTGATAATGACGTGCCAGCATAAGCAAGCTGTAGGGTGGAAAAGCGCAGCTTCTCCGCCCTACATGTTGCGCATCAAACCTTTTGAGCGGCCTGCATGCCCTCAACGATAAGCTGCTCGGCACGAGCCTTGTCGCCCCAGCCTTCAACCTTCACCCACTTACCCTTTTCCAGATCCTTGTAGCGCGTGAAGAAATGCTCAATCTGCTTCACGAGCAGTTCAGGCAGATCCTCAACCTTCTCCACCTTGGAGAACATCGAGCTGATCTTGTCGTGCGGCACGCAGATGAGCTTCTCGTCCTGGCCAGCTTCATCGCTCATCAGCAGGACGCCGATCGGGCGGGCGCGAATCACGGCACCAGGAACAACGCCGGTCGGCGTGAGAACCATCGCGTCAACTGGGTCGCCATCGTCAGCGATGGTGCCGGGGATGAAGCCATAGGCCGCCGGATAAGCCATCGGGGTGAACAGGAAACGGTCAACCATGATGGCCCCGCTGTCCTTGTCCAGCTCATACTTCACGGCAGAACCCTGCGGAATCTCGATGACGACATAGATGTCCGAAGGGGCGTCTTTGCCGGTGGGAAGCTTGGTCACGTCCATAATGCGATCTCCGCGTGCGTCGGTTGCGCACGCGGTATAGACCCGCGTGCGGCGGTGATCCAGGGTGGTTGCGGAATGCATCGAGGTTATGCTTGATCACGTCCGCGTATGCGCCTGTAGCTCAACTGGTTAGAGCGGGCCGCTCATAACGGCTTGGTTGCGGGTTCAAGTCCTGCCGGGCGCAGACGCTGTGGGGTTAGAAGCCGGTCAACAGGATGTCGAGGGCACGCATAATCTCGGCGTGGCGGTCGGCGACGGACATATAGACCGTTCGCAGATGCTTTTTCTGCACAGTGACAAGTTCCTGGGTGAGCATCATAAACCGCTGATCATCAATCTCAAAAATCGGATTGAGGTCGCGGATAACCGCCGGAACCGTGCCTATTCGCGCCAATGGTGCCACGACGCGTGTCTGCAAATCTGCGACGGCGTCTGCTTGTATATCGAGCACATAGCCACGCCTCGATGCTATAATGACGTCGTAGATATCGAACCTGGCCATCAATCAAAAATCGGCCGGAATTCGGGGAATGTGAGCCCATGTTCGTCAACATACGCATTATACGCCGCAATCGCCTCGGCATTCTCCGCCAGCCACTGCGCTTCACGCGCCGCCCTCACAGTCTCAGCCAGCCCCTTTTCACATGCCTGCGAGACATTGACCCCCAATTCCTGCGCCTGTGCCACCAAGTCAGCCGGAAGTGTGATGTTGGTGCGGCGGCGAGATAACGCGGAAGCAGCCATAATACCCTCCGTTTATGCGCATACTTTATACGCATAACCCCGCAGCTTCCATCATTATCCCCCCAACATAACCGCCCAGCCTTCCCCACGATTGCAGCGCCGCCGTAGCGCCCCTAAAACAGCCCACGTTTTCCTCGGAGCTGCGCATCATGGCCGCCTATCAATATGTTTATGTGATGAAAGACCTCACCAAGGCCTTTCCAGGCGGCCGCGAAGTGTTCAAGGGCATCACCCTCTCCTTCCTGCCCGGCGTAAAGATTGGTCTGCTCGGGGTGAACGGTGCCGGTAAGTCCACGCTGATGAAGATCATGGCCGGTGTTGAAACCGAATATGGCGGTGAAGCCTGGGCGGCAGAAGGCGTGCGGATCGGCTATCTCGAACAGGAGCCGCATCTGGACCCTGATCTGACGGTGGCCGAAAACGTCACGCTGGCATTCGGCCCGCTGAAGGCTGCGCTGGAGCGGTTTAACGAGATTTCCAACCTCTTCGCCGAGCAGAT
>CAIZGT010000731.1 GCA_903932545.1 uncultured Rhodospirillales bacterium | reverse complement strand
CGATCTCCACCGCATCCGTCACCGCATATCCCCTCATGGCTCCGCGAGAAGGGAGATGCGCCGAATTGGTGGCGGAGGGCAATGCGCTAGATCAAATTTGTCTGATGGCGTTATCCGTCTGGGAACAACAGCGCATCATAGTCCCGCGCACCGTGGACGATGTCGACGATAACCAAAGCTTCGTCATCGACGCGATACAGTATGAGGTAGTTGCCGAAGGGCCGACGTCTGATCCGTTCCAAAATGTAGCGTGGGATGATTGGAAGGGCATAGGGCGCATCTGCCAAGGCGACGGCCTTGTCGCGCAAGGCGCGGACAAAGGAGCGAGCCCGCGCGGGATTATCCTGCGCAATAAACAACGCTATGTCGCGCAGCCCGGCTTTTGCTTGGGCCGAGAAAACAATTTTCACCCGGCGTTGCGCTGTTCAATCAATGCCAATTCAGCATCGAGATCATCGAACAATTCGTCCCCATCATAAACGCGGCCTGTTGCGATATCGGCAAGCCCACGGGAAATTGAGGCGTCCAACGCCATCAAACGCCGCTCACGATCTTCCATGAGACGCAGCGCGTCGCGGATCACTTCGCTGGCGTTATTGTAGCGCCCGCCCGAAAGCTGCGCCTGCACGAAGCTCTCAAAATGCGCACCGATAGTATAGCTGCTTGGCATGACGGGCTCCGGATATATCATTCAATGATATAATCTGACATCAAAAGTCGATATTGCAATCCGTATTGCGGCAAGGGTCACAGCCCCAGATCATCCAGCCGGATCACCTCCACCGCAGCCCCTGCCGGGAGAGCCGGGGCGAAGGGGGCGCGGAGGATGACGGCGTCGGCGTCGGCCAGGGCGCGGAGCATGCTGGAATCCTGCATGCCGTGCAGATGCGCCTCAAGTTGGCCATCGTCGGCGGTGATCAGCTTGCAGCGCAGATGATCGGCACGACGGTCATTTTCGGGCAGATCGCTGACAACCCTTGCGGCCACGCGCTTCGGCGGCGCACCGTGCAGGCCGAGCATGCGTTCGAGGGCGGGTTTGGCGAACAGCACGGCACAGAGATAGGATGCCACGGGATTGCCCGGCAAGCCGAGCATGGGCATTTCGCCGAGCTTGCCATGCATCAGCGGCTTGCCGGGGCGCATGGCGATTTTCCAGAAATCCAGCACCATGCCGCGTGAGGCCAAAGCACGCGCGACCAGATCATGCTCGCCCACCGATGCGCCGCCGGAGGTGATCAGCAGATCGGCATGGCGCGCGCTATCGGCGGCTTCGGCAATCGCGGCCAGGGTGTCACGCGCAATCGGCAGCAGCAGCGGTTGACCACCGCACGCGCGCACCAAGGCGGCCAGCGCATGCGAATTGGAACTCACAATACAGCCGGGCGCCAAGGGATCGCCGGGCAAGATGATTTCATCCCCGGTCGCCAGAATTGCCACCACCGGCATGCGGCGGACGGGCACCCAAGCGTGGTTGGATGCTGCGATCAGGCCGATATGGCGCGGGGTGAGGCGGGTGTTGGCCGCCACCATCACATCACCCTCGTTGAAATCACGGCCTTTGCGGCGGATGTGCTGCCCCGGTTGCGCCAGCTCACGCACGGTGATGAGATCGTCGTCGCGGGCCACATCCTCCTGGATCACCACCGCATCGGCGCCATTGGGCAGCACGCTGCCGGTGAACAGGCGCACGGCCTCACCGGGGCCGATTCTGCCGGTGAATGGGTGGCCGGCAGCGGTGGCACCGATGACGCGACGCGGATCAGGGTCATTCGCGCGCACGGCGTAGCCGTCCATCGCAGAGACGTCTTGTGGGGGGTTGGTGAGGCGGGCGCGGATATCTTCCGCCAGCACGCGGCCGGAGGCGAGGCTGAGCGGGACGATCTCGATGCCCACCGGCACGATGCTGGCGAGAATGCGGGCGCGGGCTTCTTCGACGGAGATCATCGCGGCCCTACTCCTGGGTGAAATCGCCGGATTTGCCGCCGGATTTTGCCACAACGCGCAATGCCTCGATGCGCATGCCGCGATCTACCGCTTTGACCATGTCATAGACGGTGAGAGCTGCGACGGAGGCGGCTGTCAGAGCCTCCATCTCAACGCCGGTGCGGCCAGTGGTGCGCACGGTTGCTTCGATTTCGACAGCATCCTCGCCCACCGGGGTGAGATCAACCCGCACCGAACTGATCGGCAGCGGGTGGCACAGTGGGATGAGATCGGCGGTGCGTTTGGCGGCCATGATGCCGGCAAGACGGGCGACGCCGAGGACATCGCCCTTTTTCGCGTCACCGGCGCGGATCAGTGCCAGGGTTGCGGGTTGCATCACGATGCGGGCGCGGGCGGTGGCCTCGCGCACCGTCTCGGCCTTGCCACTGACATCGACCATCGCGGCTTGGCCTGCGGCGTCAAAATGCGTGAGGCGCTGAGTCCCCTGTGTCATCCGAACAACAGCGCCCTGGTGGCGGCTGCCACATCTGGCTGGCGCATCAGGCTCTCGCCGACCAGGAAGCAATTGACGCCTGCGGTGGCGAGATGTTGCAGATCGGCATGGGTGCGCAGGCCGCTTTCACCGATGATGAATTTGTCAGGCGGCACCAATTCGGCCAGTTCAACCGTGGTGTTGATATCCGTCACCAGGGTTTTGAGGTTGCGATTGTTGATACCGAGCAGGCGCGATTTTAGGGCAAAGGCGCGTTCCAGTTCGGCGCGATCATGCACCTCCACCAGAACGTCCATCCCCAGGGATTCGGCGATATCTTCCAACTCGTGCGCCTGCTCTTCTGACAGACAGGCCATGATCAGCAGGATGCAATCGGCCCCCATCGCGCGGCTTTCGTAGATTTGCCATGCTTCAAGCATGAAATCCTTGCGCAGCACCGGCAGATCAACCGCGGCACGGGCAGCGCGCAGATATTCGGCAGCGCCTTGGAAATACGGGCCGTCGGTGAGCACGGAGAGGCAGGTGGCGCCACCGCTGGCATAGGCGCGGGCCAGCGAAACCGGGTCGAAATCAGGACGGATCAGCCCACCGGAGGGAGATGCCTTTTTGATTTCAGCGATCAGCGCGAACCGCTCCACCGAATTGTGAACCAGCGTGCGGCCAAACCCGCGCGGCGCACCGGCGGCTGCGGCTTGTTCGCGAATGGCGGCGAGCGGTGTGGCGGCTTTCCGGCGCGCGGTTTCCTGTGCGGTGTCTGCACAGATGCGGGCGAGCGCATCGCTGGCGATGGTGGCGGGCAAGGGAGCGTTCATGGTATTTTCACGGGGCTGTCTCACGGATCAGCGCATCAAGGGCGGCGTTGGCGGCGCCGGAGTCGATTGCGTGGGTGGCTTGGGCCACACCGTCCCGTATATTGGCAGCCCGACCTGCCACCACAAGCCCCGCGCCCGCATTGAGCAGCACGGTGTAGCGATAGGCCGAAATCTGGCCTTGCAACATCGCGCGCAAGGCTGAGGCGTTGGCGTCTGGCTCGCCGCCGATGATCGCTGAGATCGGGGCGCGGCCGAGGCCCGCATCCTCTGGGGTGAGGACAAAGCTTTCGATTTTCCCTTCTTTCAGCGCGGTGACCTGATTCTCGCCCGCCAATGTGAGTTCATCGAGACCTTGGCCGTGGACGATCCAGGCAGCGGTACTGCCCAGATTGCGCAGGGCTTCGGCCATCGGCACGCACCAACGCGGATCAAACACGCCGGTGAGTTGGCGTTTGACGCGCGCGGGGTTCGCCATTGGGCCGAGCAGGTTGAAGATGGTGCGGGTGCCGAGTTCGACGCGCGGACCGGCGGCGTGGCGCAGGGCGGCGTGGTGGCGAGGGGCGAACAGGAACACGCAATTGGTGGCGGTGAGAATCCCCGCCAGCCGCTCCATCGGCACATCGACATTGACGCCGAGCTTGCTGAGCACATCAGCGCCGCCGGTGCGCGAGGACAATGCACGGTTGCCGTGCTTGGCGACCGGCACGCCAAGGCCCGCGAGCACGAAGGTGACGGCGGTGGAGACGTTGAGGGTGCCCATGCCATCGCCGCCAGTGCCACAGACGTCAAGCGCGCCGTCTGGGGCTTCGATGGCGATCATGCGCGCGCGCATCGCCTGGACTGCGCCGGTCATCTCTTGAACGGTTTCGCCGCGCACGCGCATCGCCATCAACATGCCGGCGATTTGCGCAGGCGTGGCCTCCCCGGCCATCACCACACCGAACGCGTCCTCGGACTCAGCGGCGCTGAGCGTCTCGCCGAGCGCCAAGCGGGCGAGGATCGGTTTGAGATTGGCGGTCATGTTCAGGCTGCCTGCGCGCCAGAGGTCGCGCCGGAATTTGCACCGCGCGCGATGTCGAGGAAGTTGCGCAGCATTTGGTGGCCGTGTTCCGAGGCGATGCTCTCAGGGTGGAACTGCACGCCGTGGATCGGCATGGTGCGGTGACGCAGGCCCATGATCAGGCCATCACCGCTATGGGCGGTGGCTTCGAGGCACTCTGGCAGGGTGGACGCCTCGACCGTGAGCGAGTGGTAGCGGGTGGCGTTGAACGGGCTGGGCAGGCCTGCGAATACGCCCTGCCCTTCATGGGTCATCGCATCAACCTTGCCGTGCATTGGGACGGGGGCGCGGATGACGTCTCCGCCGAAGACTTGGCCGATCGCCTGATGGCCAAGGCAGACGCCGAAGAGTGGGATGCGCCCGGCGGCGGCGCGGATCAGATCGAGGCAGATGCCGGCTTCGGTGGGGGTGCAAGGGCCGGGGGAGAGGACGATGGCTTCGGGCGCAAAGTCTAGCGCCTCCTGCACGGTGATTTTATCGTTGCGCACGACGCGGCAGCGCGCGCCGAGATCGCCCAGGAAATGGACGAGGTTGAAGGTGAAGCTGTCGTAGTTGTCGATGAGCAGGATCATAGCCGCATTGTGATGGGATGGGCGGATGGGGTCAAATTTTGGGTTGGGGTGGTTTGGGGGGGGGTGAGCGCTCAACGCTTCGGCCGATTGGTGTAGCGGCGAAATCCGTTTGCGGAGGTGCTAGCAACTTTTGGCCTCAGCTTGCTGAACAAATTATTTGTGATTGATAGTGTAACGGCGGCGGCTTGTCTTTGCACCTTTCACGGCACATCGTTGTCCCAACAAAATGGGGAGCGCAGCGTGACGCATCTTGGGATTTTATCCGGTAGCCGTCTTAAGATTGCACTTTTTGTGGTTCTGGCGTTCGGTTTGGTGGGTTGCGGTTCACGAAGCCAGTTGATTGGTGGCACCTTTACCGATTTTCACACTCATATGCTTGCTAAACCGCAGAGTCCGCCCAAGAGCATCGTGGTTGCCTATGGATTCAGTTCCGCAATCTCTGGTGAGTTCGACTTCGGGTTTACGCAACGCCTCGCCGATGACCTTAAAGGATGCGGGATTACGCCCAGCTTCGAACCAGTAGCTGTCACAGACACCCCGAAAATTAGGTTTGCGATTCCAGGTTTTTCTTATGATCTTTCTGACGAT
>CAIZGT010000730.1 GCA_903932545.1 uncultured Rhodospirillales bacterium | reverse complement strand
CGCGCCGCCTGCTGGCTGATCCAGGCTATGTCGATGGCGTGCTGCGCGACGGCGCGCGGAGAGCGGCGGCGATTGCGGACCCGATTGTGGATGAGGCGGAACGGTTGGTTGGGTTTTTGAAGGTCTAGAGCGTGATGAATTTGGATTGAACCAACATCACCGCGTCATTGCGAGCGAAGCGTGGCAAGCCATCGTGACGCTGGCTGCATCGCGGTGGATTGCCACGCTGCGCTCGCAATGACGGATTGATGAGGGTTCTAGCCACACTCATCTCGATTCAACCGTCTTTGCGAGCGCAGCAGGCCGCCCTTCAGCCCTGAAGCCGCTTGATCACCGCTGCCGTGAACTCTTTGGTTGAAGCCTTCCCACCAAGGTCGCCAGTGCGGATATTGTCTTCGTTCAGCACGGCATCAATCGCGTTTTCGAGCTGCGTGCGCTTGTCCTTCATGCCGGCATGCTCAAGCATCATCGCCGCCGCCAGCATCACCGAGGTGGGGTTGGCGATGCCTTTGCCCGCGATATCCGGGGCGGAGCCGTGCACCGCTTCGAAAATCGCTGCGTGCAGACCGATATTGGCCCCCGGCGCCATGCCAAGACCGCCCACGAGACCAGCCGCCAGATCGGAGAGGATGTCCCCGAACAGATTGGTGGTCACGATCACGTCGTATTGCCACGGGTTGAGCACGAGTTGCATTGCGCAGGCGTCCACAATGCGGTCGTCACACGCCACGCGGTCTTTATACTTCTCGGCCACCTGCTGCGCGGTTTCCAGGAACACGCCGGTCAGCGCCTTGAGCACGTTGGCCTTGTGCACAATGGTCACCTTCTTGCGACCGTTGCGGGCGGCGTAGTCGAAGGCGAATTCGGCAATCCGGCGCGAGCCGTCGCGGGTGTTCACGCCGGAGGACATCGCCACCGCGTGCGGGTCATCGCCGATTGGGATGTAATGCTCGAACGCCACATACAGGCCTTCAAGGTTCTCACGCACGATCACCAGATCGATGTTCTCGTAGCGCCCACCAGGGATCAACGTCTTCGTTGGGCGGAGATTGGCGTAGAGGTGGAATTCCTCACGCAGGCGGACATTCACCGAGCGGAAGCCCCCACCCACCGGCGTTGTCAGCGGTCCTTTGAGTGCGAGGCCGGTTTTGTGGATGCTGGCGAGTGTTGCTTTTGGCAGCGGGTCGCCACCATCCGCGATGGCCGCCATGCCGCCGAGTTGGATGTCCCAGGCGAATGGGCTGCCGAGTGCTTCGAGCACGGCCACTGCCGCGTCAGTCACTTCCGGGCCGATGCCGTCTCCGGGGATCAAGGTTGCTGGGATTTGCTGCTGTGTTGGATTGCTCATGTTCATAACCCTCAAATCACCCCTCGCGCGCAGCCTACGCCTTGTGTGCAGGTGCAACAATGTTTGGAGAGGCGGAATGGGAGAAGGAGCGGCAACCAAGGAGAATATCTGAGTCGCGTTGGACCCGCCGACGTTAATTTGGCTCTTACAACAAAGCCGTCAGACGCCCATCTCCCAAACTTACCGCCCGCCCACCTCTTATGCGCCCCACGTGTGGCACCGGTCATCGCTGCCTGCTATACCCGGTCCTTCCCGACCACGGGACACATGCGCATGAGGCTTCGGCCTTTGAGGAACATCTATGGCCCGCCGCCGCCAGCTCTATGAAGGTAAAGCGAAAATTCTGTTCGAAGGGCCGGAGCCGGGCACCCTTGTGCAGTATTTCAAAGACGATGCCAGCGCGTTCAATGCGCAGAAAAAGGGCACCATCACCGGCAAGGGCGTTCTCAACAACCGCATCAGCGAATATCTGATGCTGCGTTTGGGCGAGATCGGTGTGCCGACGCATTTTGTGCGCCGTCTGAACATGCGCGAGCAGCTCATCCGCGAGGTGGAGATCATCCCCATCGATGTGGTGGTGCGCAACATCGCGGCGGGATCGCTGTCCAAGCGCCTCGGCATCCCTGAGGGGACGCGCCTGCCGCGCTCGATCATCGAGTATTATTACAAGAACGACGCGTTGCAGAACCCGATGGTGGCGGAAGAACACATCACCGCGTTTGGCTGGGCGCATCCGCAGGATATGGACGATATCGTGGCGCTCACGCTGCGCATCAACGATTTCCTCACCGGGTTGTTCCTTGGCGTTGGTATCAGCCTTGTCGATTTCAAAATCGAGTTCGGCCGCCTGTATGACAATGACGACATGCGCATTGTGCTCGCGGATGAGCTTAGCCCGGACAATTGTCGTCTTTGGGACAGCAAAACCAACGAGAAAATGGACAAAGATCGCTTCCGCCGCGATCTCGGTCGGGTGGAAGAGGCGTATCAGGAAGTGGCGCGGCGCTTGGGAATTTTGCCTGAGGCCGGGATGCGCGACCTTAAAGGCCCGGAGACGATGCAGTAACAGGCGCCGCTCAAACCCGCCTGAGCTGAAACAGCGCCTGTTCGCCAAAAATATTGGCCAAGCCGGAAAACCGCCGCCACGGCGATTTTCGCCCGGCTTCGTCAATCGCCAGCCACCGCTCCACCGCATATCCCTCCTTCTCGCACAGGGCGAAGAAGTCGCTGATGGTGCAGGGATGGATGTTCGGCGTTTCATACCACGGCCGCGCCCACACCGAGGTCATCGGCATTTTGCCGCCGATCAGCAATTGCAGGCGCAATTGCCAGTGGCCGAAATTGGGGAAGCTGACAATCGCGCGCTCAGAAATCCGCAGCATCTGGCGCAGCACCTCGCGCGGCTGTTCCACCGCTTGCAGCGTGCGGCTGAGCACCACGTAGTCAAACGCCCGATCCGGGTAATGCTGCAAATCGCTGTCCGCATCGCCATGCATCACCGGCAGACCGCGTGCCACGGTTTGCGCGACTTCGGCCATGTCGATCTCCAACCCGCGCGCGTCGCAGCCACGCATGCGGGTGAGTTCGTCGATCAGCGCGCCGTCTCCGCAGCCGATATCGAGCACGCGTGAGCCGGGTTCGATCATCTCGGCGATCAGGCGCAAATCGAGGCGCATGTTCTTCGCCACGTAGCGCACGGCGTCTTGGGTGGTCATGCGTCCGATGGCTCCAGCCCGGCATGTTGTGCGCAGCCGCCCAGGAAGCCCGCCAACACCCGGCGGAGATCGGGTTCGTCGAGCAGGAAGGCGTCGTGTCCTTTGTCGCTCTCGATTTCCACGAAGCTCACATTCGCCGCCGCCTTGTTCAGCGCGCGGGCAATGGCGCGGCTCTCGCGGGTGGGGAACAGCCAGTCAGATGAGAAGCTGATGACGCAGAACCGCGTGCGGGTGCCTGCGAAGGCGCGGGAGATATCGCCGTTATGCTCGGCGGCGAGATCATAATAATCCATCGCGCGGGTGATGGTGAGATAGGAATTGGCATCAAACCGGCGCACGAAAGTGCTGCCCTGGTGCTGCAAATAGCTCTCCACCTGGAACATATCGCCAAACAGCGCCAGTGCTTGCGCCGGAGCGGCACGGCCTTGCATCTTCCGGCCGAATTTCCGGCTCAGCGCCTCTTCGGACAGATAGGTGATGTGCGCCACCATCCGCGCCACGCCCAAGCCGCCGGACGGCACGCGGCCGGTGGCGTAATATTGGCCGGCGTTGAAATCGGGGTCGGCAAAAATCGCCTGCCGCCCCACTTCGTTGAACGCGATGTTTTGGGCCGAGTGATACGCTGCCGTCGCAATCGGCACGGCGGCGAACACCATCTGCGGGAATGTGGCCGCCCATTCCAGCACCTGCATGCCGCCCATCGAGCCACCGACCACGGCGAACAAGCGCGCGATGCCGAGATGGTCGATCAGCTTCTTTTGCGCGCGCACCATGTCGCGAATGGTGATCGGCGGAAAATCCGTCCCCCATGGGGCGGCGCCGGGCGCGCGCGCGTCCATCGGCCCGGTGGTCCCCATGCAGCCCCCCAACACATTGGCGCAGATGACGAAATATTTTTCAGTGTCCACCGGCTTGCCCGGCCCCACCACCATATCCCACCACGGCCCGCGCCCGGTGAGCGGGTGGGTTTCCCCCACATATTGGTCGCCGGTCAGCGCATGGCAGATCAGCACCGCATTCGACTTTGCCGCGTTCAATTGGCCGTAGGTGCGATAGGCAACCGTGAGGCTGGGCAGGATTTGGCCGCAATCCAACGCCAGCCCGTCGGCAAAGACGGCGCTTTGATGCGAAATGCGGGAGGAGTCGTTCTGATCCATATACTTCGCTCATAAGCTGCGGCACACGCGCGGGCAACTGCATCACGAGCATGTGGCCATGCATCACCGTTGTGCCAATGTGCATCTGCTTTGCAGCGCAGCCAGCTTCGGCTATTCCAAACCCCCTTGATCCGCTCGAAAGCTCGCATGCCAGACCAATTTCCCGACAATACCGACCTCACGCAATCCCTCGCTGCCCTGCGCGCCGAGTTGGACCGGCTTGATGACGCCGCGCATGATCTGCTGATGCAGCGTGCCGAGGTGGTTGAGCGCGTGGCGGCGTTGGGCGCGAAGGGGCGTGTGGCTCTCAGGCCCGGGCGGGAGGCGGAGATTATCCACCGCCTGCTTGCCCGCCATCAGGGCCATCTGCCGCGCCGCGTGCTGCCGCGCATCGGGCGCGAATTGTTCGCCGCCACCACGGCGATGCAAGGCCCCTATGTGATCGCCGTCTCCGATTCCCCCACGTCTGGCGAGGCGCATTCTGGCGGCCACGAAGCTCTGGCGCGTGAACATTTCGGCGCAGCCACGGATTTGCGCATCCACTCCACGCCCTCGCAGGCGATGGCTGATCTGAGCAACGGCGCTGCTATTGCCGCCGTGCTGCCGATGCCTGCCGAGGATGACGAGCCGCGCCATGCGTGGTGGACCGCGCTGATGCAGAAAGACAAAGGCCGCCTGCACATCGTCGCCCGCCTGCCGTTCTGGAGCCCGCGCGCTGAGGGCGCCACGCCCGCCCGCGCCTTGGTGGTGACCACCGCAGCGCCCGACCCGAGCCCGCATGATCACACGCTGATCGGCCTGGAAGTGCCGGGCGACATGAGCCGTGCGCGGGTGAGCAGCCTGTTTGCCGAGGCTGGTCTGCCAGCCCTCGGCCTGCTGCTGCGGCGTGATCAGCGCGACACCGTCGCGATGGTGCTGGCCGATGTGGACGGGTTCGTGGCCGAAGACGATCCGCGCCTCGCCGCCTTGGCCTCGCCGCATAGCGCGGTGGTGCTCGGCGCTTACGCAAAACCGGTGGGAGGAGAGCCCGCATGAACGAAATGACCCGCAGCGCACGCCCGTCACCCCGCGCCGAGGTGATGCAGATCGCCGCTTATGTGAGCGGCGAGAGCAAAATCTCCGGCGTGAACCGCATTATCAAGCTCTCGTCCAACGAGGGCGCGTTCGGACCGCCGCCGGGGGCTGTGGCGGCCTATGGCAAGGTGGGCGTTGAGATGCACCGCTACCCCGACGGCGCTTCCACCGAGTTGCGCCGCGCCATTGGTGCGCGCTTTGGCCTGAACCCGGATCGCATCGTTTGCGGCACCGGCTCAGACGAACTGATCCAGCATCTCTGCCACATCTATGCAGGCCCCGGTGCAGACATTCTGATGAGTGCGCATGGCTTTAGCATGTATCAGATCTCGGGCACTTATGCCGGGGCGAACGTGATCAAAGTGGCGGAGCAAAATCTGACCACCGATGTGGACGCGATGATCGCTGCCGTGACCCCTGCCACCCGCATCGTGTTCATCGCCAATCCGAACAACCCAACCGGCACGCTGATCTCGCAAGCGGAAGTGGAGCGCCTGCGTGCTGGGTTGCCGGATGATGTGCTGCTGGTGCTTGACGCCGCTTATGCCGAATACGTGGATGATCCGGATTACGATGCGGGCGTGAAGCTGGTGGATGCCGGTGAGAACACCGTGATGCTGCGCACCTTCTCCAAGGTGTTCGGCATGGGCGGCATGCGGGTTGGCTGGTGCTATGCGCCCGATGAAGTGATCGACGCACTGAACCGGGTGCGCGGGGTGTTCAACGTCAACCTCGCCGCCCAAGCGGCCGCCGTGGCGGCGTTGGCCGAACCGGGCTGGGTTGAGGCGTCGGTTGCGCATAATACCAAATGGAAAGCGTGGCTCTGCGCGGCGCTTGAGGCGGTGGGCATTGCAACCTATCCAAGCCACTGCAATTTCTTCCTCGCTGAGTTCGGCAGTGATGTGCGGGCCAAGCAGGCCAACGAATATCTGAAATTGCGCGGCATTATTGTTCGCGCGATGGGCGGTTACGGGCTGCCAACCACGCTGCGCATCACGGTTGGCACTGAGGAAGAATGCCGCTTGGTGGCGGCTGCG
>CAIZGT010000729.1 GCA_903932545.1 uncultured Rhodospirillales bacterium | reverse complement strand
ATCGGTGCCCGCCGTGGCAGTGATGGGTCGTGGAATCCTGCGTTCTCGCCCGAGGCACTGACACAGGCAGTGCACGACAATCTGCGCAATCTTGGGCTTGATGTTCTCGATGTCGTCAATTTGCGGATCATGATCGACAACCACGGCCCGGCTGAGGGCTCCATAGCAGCGGCGGTCGACGTTATGGCCGAACTGCAGCGGCAGGGTCTGGTGCGCCATATCGGCCTCAGCAACGTGACGGCTGCGCAAATCGCAGAGGCGCGGCGGTGCGTTGAGATTGTCTGTGTGCAAAACCACTACAATCTTGTCCACAGAACTGACGATGCCATCATCGACGATCTGGCGCGTGACGACATCGCCTATGTTCCGTTCTTTCCACTGGGCGGGTTCACGCCGCTGCAATCATCCAAGCTGTCCGACGTAGCGACATGCCTCGGGGCAACACCGATGCAAGTCGCGCAGGCTTGGTTGTTACACCGCTCTCCCAACATCCTTCTGATCGCCGGAACCTCGTCCATCACGCATCTGCGGGAGAACTTGGCCGTGGCAGAGCTTCATCTGCCAGATGAAGCCGTCGCCACATTGCACAGCATCGCGGCCGCATCAAAGCAGTAAAAGCACATATAGCAGGTCACTCACAAAGCCTTGTTCGGGTAATTGGCGGTGTGATGCTATGTGTTGATTTGGCCGAAGGAAACCGGTGCCTTCGGCCAGCTGAGTGTCTGCTTGCTCGGTCCAGTAGCCCGCCAGTCCGTTTCCGGCCATAACCGCCGGTTCTGCTACGCGCGCGTGCCGAATATACGGCGGGCATGGAAGGCCCAGCTTTCAAAGCCGACAACTCGGGACCGAGCAGTTTTAAGTGCGCATTAAATAGGCAAACCACTTTATTAACAATCTGGCTTAGCCAATCGAACATGGCGCCCTGCCGATAATTTATAACCGTGGTGCATTGTTGTTCGGTAAAGGTGACAGCGGGTCCCCGCAACCACCGATATACGACTCCCGTAAGTGAGCACTTGCGGGAGTTTTTTGTTGGCAAAATCGCGGAGCGAAGCTGAGCGCGCGCATAACGCGTGGTCGCATCAATAGACAGCGAACATGCGTTCGACCTCAACAGGGTCATGACTGATCGTCAACGCCAGCGATAACAAGATACGCGCCTTTTGCGGTGTAAGATTATCTGATGCCAAGAAACCAAGCGCGCGCGTTTTCGTCGTCCGAACCGTCCGCCCACTGCCTGCGCGCGTGGATTGCACCACAACCACGCCGCGCTCGGCCACAGCTTCGGCCAGGACTGCAGCCTCTGCTGAGACCGTAAACCCAGGCGCGAACCCCGCAGACACAATGCCCTCGGCGCCGGCCGCCAAGAATGCGCGCGACGCGGTGCCGTCTGAACCCACATAGGCATAGACAATGTCCACACGCGGCAAGGCATCCAGATGGCGCACGTCGAATTCGGTATCGGGCGCCGTGCGCCGCAATGGCTTGCGGTAGAACACCACCGCATCGCCATCTGCATGCCCTAGCACGCCGAAATCGGCGGTACGGAAGGTTTGCAGCCTGAAGGTCGAAGTCTTTGACACATCACGCGCGGCATGGATTTCGTCGTTCAGCAGCACCAACACACCCATGCCCCGTGCCGCGGGGCAAGCAGCTGTTCGGATCGCATTGGCCAAGTTCATGCCCGCATCGGTGGACAACGCACT
>CAIZGT010000728.1 GCA_903932545.1 uncultured Rhodospirillales bacterium | reverse complement strand
TCCGGCTTGTCTGGCAGCGCCTCCAGCATGGCGATGGAGGGCTGGTAGCGGGTTTCTGGCCCCGCTTCGAGCATCACCGGCACCATGCCGAGCGATTGCAAAATATTGACATACGGCGGGTAGAACGGTGCCGCCATCGCCACGCGGTCGCCGGGGTTAAAACACGCAAGGAATGCCAACGGAAAGCCGCCAGACGCTCCCATCGTCACCGCAATCCGGCCGGGCTCAATGATCTGCCCATACCAATCGCGATAATGCTGCGCGATACGGGCGCGCAGGGACGGGCGACCGAGGGCTTCGGTGTAGCCCATCGGCAGCCGGTCAGCGAGTGCCGCTTGGCAGGCGGTCACAGCACCTTGGGGTGCGCCAGTGCCAGGCTGGCCGACTTCGAGGCGGATGATCTTATCAGCCCCCCAAGGGAGGGCCGCCTGGCGGGTATTGGCCGCAGTGATGACGTCCATCACCAGAAACGCCGGTGCGTTGGCACCACGCCCGATTTTGAGGCTCATCGCGGATTATTCGCCGGTGGCAGCAAAGCCAAAGCCGCGCGCATCCGTGGACCAGCGGCAGGAGCGATCAGAACCGGGTAGATAATCCGGGCAGGCCACTGCCGTCACCCGACCCGGTTCCGGGGTCTGGACCGGCAATTGCCCGGCCAAGCCAGCCATCAGCCCCAGTGCCGCCGCGATCGGCGCTGCTTCCTGGCCGGACCCCGCCGCCATTGCATGGAAGGCTTTGTTGACACGGTTGACCTGCATCGCCATTGCCAGCAACGGCGCCGGGGTGCGGGCGGGCGATGCGGCCAGCAGAATGCCAGTGCCTTGCGCCATGCGGCCAGTGCCGAACAGATTGCCCATGCTCACCCCACAAATCACCGCGCCACCCTTGCGATCAAGCACCGCGAAGGTGGTGGAAGCAGGCAGTGGGCCGGGGGTTGCCGCAGGCAAATCGGCGCGTATCAGGTTCGCATTCGTCGGATCACCCTGCCGCGCCACCGCCGCCACGGCCAAGGCCCGGCGCTGCGCGGTTGCTGGGTCTTTTGGAGAATCAATCAACGAATGCAACGCCGCCGCCATGGGGGCCGCGCCACGCTCAGTGGCGGGCAAGAACGCCAGTTGATCTTCACCAGCGGCGGGCTCGATCCAGGCCGAGGTGAAGCGCGGCACCGCATTGCGCAGATCGCTCAAGCTGACGCCGCCGCCAGCTGTGGCCATCGATGCCTCCAGCGCATGCGCCAACTGTCCCTGATAGAGATCGCCCACGCCCATCACCCGCAACTGCGATAAGGTAGAGGCAAGTTCCGGCTGCAGCATCCGCGCACCCTCGGCGAGCGGTTGGCCGCCGGCATAGAAGCTAGAACGCACCGCCGGATCGCCGGCCAATGGCCCTGCCACAACCTCAAGATCGCTGCGCATCGCACGCGAGACAGTCGCGCCAAAACGCGCCAATTGCTCAGCGGGTGAGACAATCGCAGCGGCCTGCAACACGCCATAGCGCGCCTGAAGCGCAAGCATGCCGCGCGCAAGCATCGGTACCGAAGCCGGACGGTCAGCGCGACCGGGGTTGGACGGCGCAATCGGATCGAACAGCAGGGCTTCCGGCAGGCCAAGGCCAGGGCCGGAGCGCGAGGGATCAAACGCCAAACACGCGCCACCCGCGCCGAGCGAAGCGCGCGAGGGCAGCGTGACCGCGAGGGCAAACCCCATCGCAGCCGCCGCATCGGCGGCATTGCCCCCGGAGGACAAAATGCGCTTGCCGATGATCGCCGCTTGCGGCTCATCTGCCACCGCCACGCCCAGAAATCCGGTAACATTGCCCTCTTGGCCCAAAGGCACATCTGGCGCGGAGGACAACATCGAGCACCCCGCCAGCGCTGCGGCCAAGCCCAGGCGCAGCGTGTGCTGGGCGAGCGCTGCAAAACGTGACTGTCTCGTGATCATGGTATCCACTCCCGCATCGGGTCCGGACCGTGCCATAACCGCCTTCGCTGCCCCCGGCAACAGCCCCGAGAGAACACATGCCCCGCACACCACGCCGCCTTGCGCTGACCGTTGCCTTGTTCGCCGCAGTTTGCGCAGCCATCGCAGGCTTTGGCGGCGTGATTGCCGCCGCCGAACCGGCCGCAACTTACACACAATTCACATCGGCACAGCGCGACGAGATCGTGGCAATCATTCGCGCGGCGATGAAACAAGATCCCTCAATCCTGCGCGATGCAGTGGCCGCGCTGCAAGCCGATGAGAGCCGCAATGAGGCGTCCAACCAAGCCAGTCTGATCGCCAAGCTCGCGCCGGAATTGTTCCGCCAAGACGGCGACCCAATGCTCGGCCGCCCGGATGCTAAGGTGACGGTGGTGGAGTTCTCCGATGTCCGCTGCCCCTATTGCCGCCGCATGCTGCCAGTGCTGGCGGATCTGCTGCGGACGAACAAAGATGTGCGCATCGTCTATAAGGATATGCCTGTCCTCGGACCGGGCAGCGTGTTGGGCGCGCGTGCCGAACTCGCCGCCCAGCGCCAGGACGGGTATGAGAAACTGCACCAGGCGTTGATGACCGGCTCCAACCAGATCACTGAGGACGTGATCAAAGCCGAGTCGATCAAGGCAGGGCTCGATTGGTCGCGCCTGCGGGCGGATATGGATCGACCGGATATTCTGGCCCGGATCAACGCCAATCTGGCCCTCGCCCACCAACTCGACCTCAAAGGCACTCCGGCCTATGTGGTGGGCGATACGTTGTTGCCCGGTGCGGTGGAACTGTCAGAACTGCAAAACGCGGTGAATGCGGCGCGGGCCGCGAACTGAGGGACGAGATGAGGTCCGGGCGGGCTTACGTCCCAGCGGCGTAGGCGGCCAACACGTCCGCAACGTTGCCATCGGCGCGAACGCGCCCCTGGTCCAGCCAGATCACCCGCGTGCACCACTCTTCGATCACGCTGGCCAAATGGGTGGAGAGCACCAAAATCTCGGCTCCGCGCACAAGATCCTCTAGTCGAAGCCGCGCCTTCTCCAAGAAATTAGCGTCACCGGCAAGGAGCCACTCATCCATCAGCAGCACTTGCGGACGGATTGAGGTTGCAAGCGCAAAGCCGAGGCGCACGATCATGCCGGAACTGTAGATCCGCACCGGCAGATCAAGAAAATCCCCGAGTTCGGCAAAGTCCGCCACGTCTTCCTCCATGCGGCGGATCTCCGCATTTGAGAGAAACTGATACTGGCCCCGCAAGCGGATATTCTCCCGCCCTGTGAGATCGGGGTTCATCCCCAGATTGGGATCAAGCAAAGCATGCAGGCTGCCTTGAACCCGCACTCGCCCGCCTTGCGGCTCATAAATTCCGGCCAGCGCGCGCAGCAGCGTGGTTTTGCCGGCACCGTTGCGCCCGACCAACCCAAGCCGGTCGCCGGGGGTCAGGTGGAAATCGATATTGCGCAACGCCTGCACCACCATCCCGGCATTGCCGTCAGAACTGACGCGCCCGGTGACATTGCCGACGATGGTTTTCTTCAAGCTGCGTGCGCTGCCGTGCAGCAGTGGAAAATGCAAGCTGAGATTTTGGACCAGCAATTCAGCCGACATTATCTATACCCAGTAAGCGATGCGACCGCGCACCCGCGCAAACAGCACGGTCGAAAGCACGATCACAATCGCGGAATAAGAAAGCGCTGAGATGTAGATCGTCCATGACGGCACCTCTCCCAACAGCGGACCGCGTACGATTTCCAGCATGCTGAAAAACGGATTGAGCGCGAGAAGATGCTCGTAGCCCTTGAGCTGCGAGGGCTGCCAGATCACGCCGCTGACGAAGAAGGCAATCTGCATCACGCTTCCCACAATCGGCGGAATGTCACGGAAGCGCGCACACAACGCACCCAGCGATGTCGCCACCGCCAGCGATACAACTTGCCAGAGCAGGAAAGCAGGAACGGCTAGAAATCCCACCATCGAAGGCGATTTTCTCAGCACGACATAGACCACAACCACAACCACCACATTGTGCAGCAACACCAGCAGGTTGCGCAGGACGATACGGGTTGAGTAGACCAAGAACGGCATCCGCACGGAACGGATCAGCGCTTCCTGGCCCATGAAGCTGTTAGCGCTATCTGATACCAGTGCCGACAAATAGTTCCACAGGACAATCGACAACGCCAGGAATGGGAAATATGTCCGCATATCCATCTGGAACAGCTCAGCATACAGGAAGCCCATCGACCCGATCATCACGCCGGTTGACAGTGTTAGCCAGAACGGACCGATCACCGAACCGCGATAGCGCAGCGTGATGTCGAGCAGCGCCAAAGACCAGCTTAGCCGCGCCAACTGCACGGCACTGGTGAGATCGCTCCACGCACTTCGGAACATCTTCCGCCAAGACGGCGAAGCGGCGATGTCGAAGACGACGAAAGATTTTGGCGATGTAAGATCACGAGACATGCCCGGGGCGATAGCCCATCATGGCAATCCCCGCAAGACAGGGCTGCCCCGCCCCAACCCGACCAACTGGCAGGCGGATTGCGGCGTGGCGCGTTGTTATCAGTTAGAGACGTGACCCAATCGTGTTCGGTCGCCACGGGTGAGAACCACGCGCTGGCCGGGGCGGAAATTTTCTTCGTTGGTCTGGACCACCGAGATCGGCTGCGGCGCGTTGTCTTCTTGAATAATGAACTCAATCGCCTCGCCGGTGGAGGCAGATTTCTCAGCCGCCGTGCCAACGAGCCCACCGATCACCGCACCACCCAGTGCGCCCAGAATATTGGTACGACGATCGCCACCAATGAACGAACCAGCCACTGCACCTGCACCCGCTCCGGCCAGCGTGCCAACGCCGCTCTGCTGCCCCTGCACCGTCACCGGACGCATCGAGACAATCGTGCCGTAAGAAATTTGCGCCGTCCGGCCGATATCTGATGCGCGATAGGTGGAGTTGGTGTTGGTCGGCGCGCAAGCAGCCAAGCCGAGCAGAGATGCCAGCACCACCATCGGAACGGCGCGGACAACAAAACGCGAAGCAGACATCACACAATTCTCCATTTGAACGAAACCAAAGCTCACCCGCTCCATTTACACCGTGATTCACGCTTGTGGGGATTGATTATTCTTCATCCTCACGGGGCGAACTGCAACCACGCCTTGTTTTGAACATGAAATTCGATTAAAGGCTTACGAGAGTTTCCTCTGACTCTCCACGAACTTTGCTCCGTATTCAAGCGAAACGCGGAAACGGCTGAGCGGCTTTAGTTCCATCACGGTCTGTCCAACCAGATCAGTCGAAAGCGTGTGCCAAGATGGCCGGTGTTTGCAATCGTCAGTCAGATCGTGATGCCGGACCAGGCGTGCCTCGTCTGACGGCGCGGCAATGGTTGCGTTTTGGTGCGTGCATGACGGCTATGGCGGCGCTGGCGGCGTGTTCTTCCGCCCCCAAAGTGAGCTCAACGCAAGAGGCCGCACAATATCGCGCCCATGCGAAGGCGGATTATATGCCCCCAGGCCCGGCCAGCGATCCGTGGGGGCCGTATATCGTCGAAGCGTCCAACGCCTATGACGTGCCACAACGCTGGATTCGTGAAGTGATGCGCCAGGAATCCAGTGGGCAGGTGATGTCGACCTCGGCCCCTGGTGCGATGGGGCTGATGCAGGTGATGCCGGGTACGTATGATGAGTTAAAGACCCGTTACGGCCTCGGCGATGACCCTTATTATCCGCATGACAACATCATGGCGGGCACCGCCTATCTGCGCGAATTATATGATCTTTACGGCTCACCCGGCTTCCTCGCCGCCTACAACGCGGGGCCAGGACGGTTTGACGATTATCTAAGCCGCCACAAAGGCTTGCCAGACGAGACGCGCAACTATGTCGCGCGCATTGGGCCGCGATTGGGGGGGGATCAGCCGATCCGTCCATCGCCTGCCAGCCAGTATGCGATGAACCAGATTCCGTTGAACATCCCAGCAGGGCCGCGCCCTTCGCGTATACCGTATCAGCAACCAGTGGCACTGGCGGAAAATCGCCGCTCTGGCGTGCCGCGTGGCAGCATCGTTCAGACCCCAATCGCCCCGCCGCCAGCACCGCCGCAAGCCTTTGCCAGTGCCAGCCCCGCGCCGAGCCCGCAGAAATCCGGTGGGTTTCACCTGATCCCGCAGGCGATGGCGGACACATTGCCGCATCAATCGCTCTCAACCTCCGGCGGCTCAGCCGGCTGGGCGATCCAGGTGGGAGCCTATGCCAACTCCGCCCTTGCCCGCGCGGCGGCGGAGACGGCGATGGGGAAAGTGCAGGTTTTGGGGGCGAAAACCCAGGTTGGTGCCACCCAAAAACCAACCGGCACGCTCTACCGCGCCCGCATCGTCGGCCTATCGCATGAGGCGGCGATGCAAGCCTGCCAAAAGATTGGCAAGTGCATCGTGCTGTCGCCAGATGCGCAGGGCTAACGCGTTTCAACTCCGGTCTTGACGCCGATCAAATTCCGCGAAATTTTCTGCCGGAACAAACAAGCCGGGCGGAGCGCAGATGATCGACAAAACCGTACGTTCAATGGCCGAGGCCATGGACGGCATTAAGGACGGCAG
>CAIZGT010000727.1 GCA_903932545.1 uncultured Rhodospirillales bacterium | reverse complement strand
TGCCAGCAGCGCCAGCGACGCATCACCCACCCGGCGCCGATCGAGCAGCCGCTTGAGCGTGGCTGTTTTGATCAATGGATTGTCGGCATAGAGCACGGCCACTTCGCCATCACCAAACTCCGCCTCGGCTTGCAGGGCGGCATGCGCGGTGCCGAGGCGCTCGTGTTGCACCATCACCTTGTAGGGATGTGCCGCGCGGGCCACCTGCTCCATGTCAGGGCCGACAACAACCACAATCCGGTCGAACGCATCGGCGCAAGATGCCAGCAGATGATGCAGCATCGACCGCCCGGCGATTGGGTGGAGGGTTTTGGGCAGCGCGGATTTCATCCGAGTACCCAGGCCAGCAGCAAGAATGATCGCGGTCGTGGTCATGCGCATCCGGTAGCGGTGCGAGAGGGGGCGTGTCAAAGGGGCATACATCAAACTTCTTGACGCACGGTTACAGCCACAGGGCTTGGCAGAGGAAATTTCAATGAAAACGGTGGTGTTTGACCTGGATGGGACGTTGGTTGATTCGGTGCCGGATCTTGCGTCAGCGATCAACCATGTGCTGATGGCGCGCGGCCTTGCCGGGTTCGCCGCACACGAGGTGCAAGCGATGGTTGGCGATGGGGCGCGGGCTTTGGTCGAGCGCGCGTTCAATGCGCGCGCGATGCCTGCGGATGATGCCGCATTGGCGGCATTTCTCGACATTTACACCAGCCATGCCGCCATCGACACACGCGCCTATCCCGGCGTGCGCGAGACGCTCGAAGCCTTGCGCACGGCGGGTTTCACGTTGGCAGTGTGCACCAACAAGCCGATTATCCCAGCACGTGAGGTGCTGCGCGCGCTCGGGCTTGCAGAATTTTTCAGCGTGGTGGGCGGCGGCGACTCGTACCCGGTGCGCAAACCCAATCCCGGCCATCTGCTGGCGTTACTGGCCGAGCTTGGTGCGCAGCCACGGGCAGCAATCATGGTCGGCGATCATCACAACGACATCCACGCCGCGCGTGATGCCGGGGTGCGCAGCATTTGGGCGGCGTGGGGCTATGGCAGCGATGGCGCGGGCGCAGACGCGGTCGCGCGCAGATTCGGTGATATTTTAACGCTGGTGCAAAGCGCCCAATCGTAAACGGGCCAGGTGTTACCACCTGGCCCGCCAACAGTGTCAGACTTCCCCTGAGGGTCGGGGGGGGTGAGTCAGAAGAAGCCCGACAGTGCGGCTCGCAAGGTCAGCGCGTCATTGGGCTGTTGGTCGCCCATTCATGTGCATGCACCAGACCTTCGTCATGCGAGTGGTCGTCATAGCTGTGCAGCGACGGCGCAGCATTGCCAGAGCCTGACAGGATGATGGTGGAAACCGCGTCGTCGTCATGGCGCGTGGTGCAGTCACCACGGCTATGCACAACCACCATCATCGGCCAGGTCGGCGGAACGAAGATGGCGCCGGCTGACAGACCGTCGGGGCTGAAGCAGGTTTTGGTGATGGCACGCATGGTCAGCACTCCTGGAACAATGTGGTGGGCGCAAACCCGATGAGTTAAGTTTTCACATTGCGGTCGCAAAAAATAGCGATAAGTTTCGCAAGACACCGCAAACCAGTCACGATCTTAACCATTCGCGGTGTAAATGTGTAAAGGCTTTGCTAAGTGTCACGTCCCCTGATTGGCCGCACCGTCCGCCGTATCCGCACCGAGCGCGGGCTTTCGCAACAGGCTTTGGCGGTGCGCCTGGGCATTTCTGCCTCGTATCTGAACTTGATTGAGCATGACCAGCGCGCGGTGACGGCCTCGCTGTTGATCAAACTGTCCGAAATTTTGGTGGTGGACCTCGCCACTTTGTCCGGCAGCGCCGAGCGGCAAAGCGAGACGCAGCTGCGAGAGATTTTCGCCGATCCGCTGCTGGCGTCAGACGCGGTGCCGGATGCGGAGATCGAGACCATCGCCACCGCTTCGCCCACCGCCGCCCGCGCGATCCTGGCGCTGTATCGCGCGCTGCGGGTGGCGCGCGATGATTCGGGGGGTATTGCGCTGCCATCGGGGCGGCGGATTTTGCTGCCCACCGAGGAAGTGCGCGACTTCTTCAACGATCACGCCAATTACTTCCCCGCCTTGGAAGAAGCCGCGGAGGCGCTAACCTCCGAATTGGCGGTCGCCCCGGCAGAGACCAACCACGCCATCGCCGAGCGCCTGCGCAGGCGCCACGGCATGGCGATTATCGTCGGGCCGCTGCCGGGCGCGTTGCGGCGCTATGAGCCGGAGGCACGACGGTTGCTGCTCTCGGAAATGCTGCCACGCGAATCACGAGGCTTTCACCTCGCCTTCCAATTGGCGCTGGTTGAGACGCGCGAGACGGTGGATGAGATGATCCGCACCGCTTCCCCGTCCTCGCCGGAAGCTGAGGCGCTGATGCGGGTTGCGTTCCTCAACTATGTCGCAGGCGCGCTGCTGATGCCTTACGCGCAATTCCTTGCCGCCGCCCGCACGCTACGGCACGACATGGACGCGCTGGCGGCGCGCTTCGGGGTGAGTTTCGAGCAGGCGTGCAATCGGCTGTGCTCGCTGCAACGCTCCGGTGCGCGCGGCGTGCCCTTCTTTTTCCTGCGGGTTGATCCGGCGGGCAACGTGTCCAAGCGGTTCTCGGCAGCAGGCTTCCCGTTTGCCCGCTTCGGCGGCACCTGCCCGCGCTGGGTGGCGCATTCGGCATTGTCCACGCCGGGGGTGATGCGGGTGCAGATCGCACAATTGCCCGATGGTGCCACGTATCTGTGCTTCGCCCGCGCCGTCGAGAGCCCGGCCGCTAAATGGGGTGAGCCGGGGCCGGTGCATGTCCTGGCAATGGGCTGCGATATCAGCCACGCCGCCGAGATGGTCTATGCCGATGGCCTGGACATCGACAAGGCGATTGTGGGAATCGGCCTGTCGTGCCGTCTGTGTGACCGCCCAGATTGTCGCAGTCGCGCCTTCCCGCCGCTGGAGCATCGCCTGTCATTGGACCCGCTGACCACCTCGGTCAGCCCCTATCAGTTCGAGCTGAAAAAGTGATATTGTTCCTCGCATGAGCCAAGCCCTAGTCTGCGCCCTGTGTGGCACAGCGTGCCCGCCACGCTTTCGCCCGCCGCCGCCGGAAATCTCCCCTGATCTCGACCTCCGCCCCGGCGAGCCCACGCGCTCGACGTTGGCGCGCTGGGTTGATACCTGCGCAGGCTGCGGCGCGGTGGCACCAGATTTGTCGCAACTGCCACGAGAATCTGTCGAGATTGTCGAGAGCGAGGGCTATCTGGACCTCTACGCAAGGCCCGAAACCGCCACGCCGTTCTTGCGTTATGCGATGATCTGCCGCGAGGGCGATCGGGCTGGGGCGTATCTCCAAGCCGCTTGGTGCGCGGATGACGCCGATGATGATGAGGCAGCCCGGCATTATCGGCGCGAGGCCGCGGCGCATTGGGGTGAGCCAGACGGCATTGAATCCGCGTTGCGGCTGATCGACGTGCTGCGCCGCGCGGGCATGCTGGCCACCGCCGAGGAATGCGCGGGCGTTATTGCAGGCGATGCGATGGATGAGCGTTCCGAAGCGGTGCTGCGCTACCAGCGCGCCCGCATCGCCGAGGGTGACACCGCGCGTCACATGATGAGCAGTGCGCTGCGCCCGCCCGCCCGGATGCCGCATGTGGCGCACGGCAAACAGCTTGGTGGGCCGAAGAAGAAGGGCTTCTGGGGGAAATTGCTGGGCTCGTAACCCTTATTTCCCCGTCCCAGCATGCTGATGGCTGCG
>CAIZGT010000726.1 GCA_903932545.1 uncultured Rhodospirillales bacterium | reverse complement strand
TGGCGCAGCAGGTAATTGTGCGAGGAGAACGGATAGACCATCGCCAAAATCGGAGCCTCTCGCCCCATCGCCTTGCGTGCGCGCAACGCGGCGGCGAGAGCATCGGCGGGCAGCGGGCGCAGCTTGGCGAGGTCAGGGGCCGCGGCTTCAATTTCGGCGATCAGCGCCTCGCCCAGCGTGATGGTGTTGCCTTCACTGGCCATCACCGAGACCACCGCCACGTCACTGGCCACACCGCCCAAACCGAGGCTTGCGGCAATCGGCATCGGGGCGAGCAATTGGCCGCCATCGAGTTTGCCAATCGCCATCCGGTCACGCAGCGCCACCCAAGCGTGCAGTGGCGAAAGCTGCACGGCCACGCCGTGCTTGTGAAACAACCCCGCCGCCTCAGCCACGATCAGCGGCGCACAATCGGTCAGCGGCATAAAGCCGAGACGCAGCACATCGGTGTCAACGATGCGGGCAGCGCGGTGCAGATCGAAAATGGTGGCGTCGGCTGGGAACGGCATGCGGCAAGCTCCACTCGGTGTGAACCGGGATCAGGAGCGGGCCGCCATTGGACCGCTGACATCTGTGATCGCGTCGCCAAATTGGCTTCATTGCCAATCAGGGGTCAGCGTGATGCCGACATGCTGCGATGCTTCAAGCTCAGCAACTGTCGTGCCAGAACATGTGACGCAAAATTGGGCAGGTTTTGTGGAGTGGTAGCGCCTGTAATATAGGCAAATGCTTCAATACGAGCGTTCGCGACTAAAATTTAAGCAGCTTCTCCATCGCAACCACATTGGCTGCCACGTCTGCAAGCCGTTTGCCCTGATCCATCGCCAAGCGGCGCAACGCGCGATAAGCGTCGTCCTCGCTCATCTTTCGGGTTTGCATGAGCAGACCCTTGGCGCGCTCGATCAGTTTGCGCTCATTCAACGCGCTGCGCACCTCGGCCAGCTCGGCGCGCAGCGCCTGATGGGATTGGAAGCGCGCAACCGCCACATCGATCACCGCGCGGACTCGGCTGGGCGAGAGGCCTTCCACCACATAAGCCGCCACCCCCGCGGCCATCGCGGCCTCGGTGGCACCCGGATCCGTGCGATCAACGAACATCACCACCGGGCGTGGCTCATCGCGGTGCAGCGCGCTCATCGCGTCAATCGCATCGCGTGAGGCGTGGTCGAGGTCACACACAATCACGTCCGCCCCTGTGGTGCGCACCATGGCGATGATGTCGGCGTGATCGGGCATGATGCCCACAACGCTGTAGCCGTCAGCCGACAGCCCCGCCGCGACCGCATCGGCGCGCTCGGCATTTTCATCAACGATCAGCACACGCAAACTCATAGCCCGCCCATCCTGGCCCCCATCATGGCCCCCCATCATGGTATCGGTTGGCTGGCGCTTGCTCCCAGGCGCTATCATGCCGGGGCCAGCGTGCTGCGCCAATAATCTTCTGAGATCGTTTCTAAATGAGCCATGCGAGTGCTAGCCCAGCGCATGCCAGCCCGACCAGCGCCATCCCCGCGCCAAGGCTTGGCCGCAGCCCGGCAAACACGGCGGCATAAAGTGCCTTGAGTAGGTTGTTTGACGCCGAGGCGATCAGCACCGCAGCGCCTGCCGTGCGCAGGCTGATCCCGGCCACGCCACCTTGGGCGATGCTGAGCACGAATGGGTCAATATCGGTGAAGCCCACAATCCCTGCCAGCCACAGCACGCCCGATGCGCCATATCGCGAGCCCACCCAGGTTGAGGCCAGCGAGATCACCACATAAAGCGTGGCAAAAATCACCGCCGCGCCAAACTCCAATGGGTTGCGCGCGGCCTCATGCCGATGCGCGGCTTTGGCTGACGTGCCGCCGAACATGTGCACCATCCAGGCAAAGCCAAAACTCAGCACCGCCAGCACGCCCAGGAACGGCGCGACCAGCATCGCCAAGGCCAGATTGAACACCGCCAAAATGACCCACATCCGCAGATACATAATCGCGGTGGCCAGCACGATTCCGGTGCG
>CAIZGT010000725.1 GCA_903932545.1 uncultured Rhodospirillales bacterium | reverse complement strand
AGATCTACACAGGCGAAGACACTCTTTCCCTACACGACGCTCTTCCGATCTATTGTGACTGTGTCAGATCTAACCGAGGCTGAGCGCGTTCGCATTCTGGCAAAAACCGCGCGCTTCAACCCGCCACCGCCGACCACCGCTGATGGCCGACGTGATCTGGTGGGCATGGATCGTGACGAGCTCACCACCGAACTCGCGGCCATCGGGGAGAAGCCGTTCCGCGCCAAGCAGCTTTGGCACTGGATCTACCACCAGGGCGCTGTCGATTTCTCGGTGATGTCCACCATCGCGCGCCCGTTGCAGGAAAAACTGGCCCAGAAATTCGTCATCGGTCGCCCGTCGGTGGCCACGATGCAGACCAGCGAGGATCTCACCCGCAAATGGCTGTTCCGGTTCCGCGACGGGCAAGAGGCGGAGACGGTTTATATCCCCGATCCGGAGGAGGATCGCGGCGCGGTGTGCATTTCCAGCCAAGTTGGCTGCACGCTATCGTGCCGCTTCTGCCACACCGGCACCCAGACGCTGGTGCGCAATCTGGGCGCGGCCGAAATCGTCGGCCAGTTTATGGCCGCGCGCGATGCTTATGGCGAGTGGCCAAGCCCGCACGGCGAGACGCCGCGCCTGCTCTCCACCATCGTGCTGATGGGCATGGGGGAGCCGCTTTACAATTACGAGAACGTCGCGCGCGCGATGAAGATTGTGATGGACGGCGAAGGCATTGCGCTGTCGCGCCGCCGGATCACGCTCTCCACCTCGGGTGTGGTGCCGATGATGGATCGTTGCGGCGAAGAATTGGCGGTCAACCTCGCCGTCTCACTGCATGCTGTGCGCAATGATCTGCGCGATGAGATTGTGCCGCTCAACCGCAAATACCCGCTTGAAGAGGTGATCGCCGCCTGCCGCCGCTATCCCGCCGCCAGCAACGCGCGGCGGATCACGTTTGAGTATGTCATGCTCAAAGGCATCAACGATACGCCGGAGGATGCGCGCGAGCTGATTCGCTTGATCTCGGGTATCCCAGCGAAGGTGAACCTGATCCCGTTCAACCCGTGGCCCGGCAGCCCCTATGAAACCAGCAGCAATTCCGCAATTGATCGTTTCGCAAAAATTGTGATGGAAGCCGGGTTCTCTAGCCCTGTGCGCACCCCACGCGGGCGTGATATCCTTGCGGCATGTGGACAATTGCGAACTGACAGCAAACGGCCAATCGCTCAAGATTGAGAGCAAGTTGGGCGTTGCGTGATGTTAAGTTTCCGGTGATTCTTCGTGCGGGTTTTGCCATTCACGACTCCCGCCGGTTCGAAAAGTTAGGCGATATTTGATGCCCGTTACCCTGGCTCGTTTGCTTCGTGCGCGGCACATGATGCCGAAATCGGCTTTCCTGCACTTGGGCTTGGTGATCGGGCTGATCACCCTGATCTGGGCAAGTATTCTGCTGCACCTTCAGCAGGAGAAACAGCAATTCGAAACCGCTGCGATGCAGCAGGTTGATAATATTTCGCGTGGCTTTGGCGAAAGCATCACGCGCACGATTGAAGCAATTGACGATTTCGAGATCATGCTGCGCGCGCTGTATCGCAATGATCCGGAGCATTTTGATATCGCCCGCCTGGCACCGGAAAAGCAGGTGGTGAATGATCTTGCGCTGCAAATCTCGGTGACGGATCGTTTCGGGAACCTGACTGGCTCCAATCTGCCACAGTCTCAGCGCATCAGCCTCGCCGACCGCGAGCATATCAAGGTGCACATCGACAACCCGGCAGATTTCCTGTTTATCAGCAAGCCAATCGTCGGGCGGATATCGCGCAAAACCTCGCTCCAATTCACCCGCAAATTATACAATCACGAGGGCAATTTTGACGGTGTAATCGTGATTTCGGTCAATCCGGAATACCTCGCTCATTTCTACGACAATCTAAATTTCAAGAACGGCAACCTCACTCTCACTGGCAGCGATGACGGGGTGATCCGGGTGCGCGCTCCCTACGCGCCGGGCGGGATTGGCCTGGTGGCGCCGCAGAACCTGTTGTCACATTGGCAGAATGGCTTGCCGGGCGAGATTTTCCGGTCAACCAGCGGCGTGGATGGGGTAGAGCGATTCTTTGCCTATCGTCGCCTGACGCCGTATCCGTTGGTGGCGGTGGCTGGTATCTCCACTGAAGAAGTGTTCAGCGTCTATCTGGTTGACCAGCGCAACTACATCATTGTCGGCAGCATCCTCACGTTGATGGTTTTGCTGGTGGGCGCGGTGCTGGTGACCCAGGGTCAGAAACTCGCAAACTCGCAACATTACCTCGCGGCCACGTTGGCCAATATCGGCCAAGGCGTGATGATGGTCGATTCGCAAGCCATCGTGCGTGTGATCAACCGCCGCGCTGCCGAATTGCTCGGCTTGCCGCCGGAATATGCCCATGAGGGCGTGTCGTTCAAGAAGATCCTGGAGTGGCAACTCACGAGCGGAGAATTCGTGGAACTGGCTGAGGGCGGCCAGAATATCGCCGATCTGGCGCGCAGTGGCGGCTTTGGCCCTGCACATTACGAGCGCGCGCGACGCAACGGCATGGTGCTGGATGTTCGCACCCAAACGCTTGATGACGGCAGCGCGGTGCGCACCTTCGCCGACATCACCCATCGCAAACGCAACGAGAAGGCACTGGCGGCTGCCCGAGACGCCGCCGAGGCAGCACGCCGCGCGCAGTCGGACTTCCTTGCGGTGATGAGCCACGAGATCCGCACCCCGATGAACGGGGTGATCGGCATGGCCGGGCTGCTGCTCGACAGCGAGCTTTCGCCCACCCAGCGCCGCTTTGCCTCCACCTTGCGTGAGGCGGCGGGCAGCCTGATGCAGATCATCAACGACATTCTCGATTTCTCGAAGCTGGAAGCCAGCCGAATGGAATTCGAGAGCGTGCCGCTTGATATCTCTGTCGTGATCGGCAGCGTGGTCGATCTGATGAGCGTGCGGGCGCAGGAAAAGCAGCTTTGGCTGCGCACCCAGATCGCCCCCGAAACCCCGCGCCGCTTGATCGGCGACCCGGGTCGTCTGCGGCAGGTGCTGCTCAATCTGGTTGGCAATGCGCTGAAATTCACCGTCGAAGGCGGCGTCACCATCGAGGTGGACGGCCACGACAATGGCGACGGGACCGCTTCCATCCGCCTGACGGTGCGTGACACCGGCATCGGCATCCCCGAGGACGCGCAGAACCATTTGTTCGAGCAATTCTTCCAGGTTGACGCCTCTGCCTCGCGCGGATTTGGCGGCACGGGGCTGGGGTTGGCGATTTGCCAACGCCTTGCTGATCGCATGGGCGGGCGGATTTCGGTGGAAAGCACCCCAAGCGTCGGCTCGGCATTCCGCCTTGAAGTGCCGCTTGGCATTGATCCCGATGCCGCCACGGCACTGCCGAGCGAGGATGACGATATCGCCCAGACGATGGCGTCGCGGCCCAAGCGCCGTCTGCGCATTCTGCTGGCCGAAGACAACCTCACCAACCGTATGGTGGCGGT
>CAIZGT010000724.1 GCA_903932545.1 uncultured Rhodospirillales bacterium | reverse complement strand
GCATGCGGCGTCACCGCGCAGGCACCATACGTGACAACATAAGCCCCCTGCGCGGTGAGATCGTCATGCAAGGTGGAGATCAGATAGCCATCATGCGCAAACTGACTTGCGCCGATGATAAGCACGGTGATGCCAGTGAGAAATCCAGCCAATTTGATCGCCCTTTTGCAAGAATCCAGTCGTGGAACGTTACATAGAGCGAACTAGAGTATTTTATTAATCGATATTGTTAATTTTTGTTCCCTAAGTAGCTTGCAGCAACCCGTTCGTCTGACGCGATGATTGCACTCTCGCCAGACAAAGTGACGCGCCCGTTCTCCAGCACGGCGGCATGGCGGGAAAGCGCCAGGGCCGCGCGCGCGTTTTGTTCCACCAACAGCACCGCCACCCCCTCATCGCGCAGACGTGCGGTGATGGCAAAAATGTCTCGCACAATCAGCAGGGCGAGGCCGAGGCTTGGCTCATCCAGCATCAGCAAGCGCGGGCGGCCCATCAGCGCGCGCGCCATTGCCAGCATTTGGCGCTCCCCGCCGGAGAGCGTGCCCGCATTCTGCTTCAGGCGCTGTTCCAGGCGTGGGAAGAGCGCGAACATTGCCTCCATCTCCAAGCGCCGTCGCGCGGCGCCCTCCTTGCGATGACGATAGGCGCCGAGCAGCAGGTTCTCACGCACACTCATCGTGGGAAACAAATCACGGGTCTCCGGCACAAGTGCGAGGCCGCGCGCCGCGCGCTCCTCGGGGGCGTGACGCGAGATATCTTCACCGTCGAACATCACCCGCCCGCCCGATGGGACCAGCCCCATCAGAGCGGCGAGCAGCGAGGATTTCCCGGCTCCATTTGGCCCGATCACACTCGCAATCTCGCCCGCTTGCACGCTGAACGATACGCCATCCACCGCGCGCATGCCGCGATAGGCGACGGTGATGTCGGTGGCTTCAAGCAGGATCATGCCACACCACCAAGATAGGCTTCAATCACCGCCGGGTTGCGGCGCACGTCGTCCGGCGCGCCCGCGGCAATCACCGTGCCGAAATCCATCACCACCAGGCGGTCGGCGAGTGACATCACGAATTCCATATCGTGCTCCACCAGCAAAATCGCCATTCCCTCGGCGCGGAGGTGGCGCAGCACGCGGGCGAGTTCCTGCTTCTCAGCATGCCGCAACCCCGCCGCCGGCTCGTCGAGCAGCAACACCGCAGGGTCGGCGCACAAAGCGCGGGCGATCTCGACGATGCGTTGCTGACCCAGCGCGAGGCTGGTGGCTTGCTGGTCCGCCAATTCTGCCAAGCCGAAGCGCGCCAATTGGCGGGCGGCTTCGGCAAAAATCTGTGCCTCCTCTGCCCGGTCTTGGCGAAAGATCGCCGCCAGCGCCCCGGCCCTGCCGCGCAAATGCCCCCCGATGGCGACATTCTCGATGACGGAGAGGCTCGCCACCAGCCTTGCGTGTTGAAAATTCCGCGCCAGACCGCGTGCGGCCACCGCCGCGGCGTCCAGCCCCGACACATCGTTGCCGCCCAAAATCACCCGACCGGAATCGGCTTGATCGACGCCGGAGAGCAAATTGAAACTGGTGGATTTGCCCGCCCCATTCGGCCCGATCAGCCCGAGCAACTCGCCTGCATGCAGCGACAGCGACAGATCCGCCACCGCAACGAGCCCGCCGAAGTGTCGGCGTAAACCCTCGGCACGCAGCAACTCTGTGCCGACAGCGGCCACCGCGCGGCGCTGCATGGCCTGTCCGGTTGGATGATGACGCGGTTTGGGCTTGCGCGCGAGCAGCGGCCAGAGCCCGGCTGGGGCCGCCTGCAACATCATCACCAAGGCCGCGCCGAACACGATGGTCTCGGCACTCACACCTTCGCCCAGCAGATGCGGCAGCGCGTCTTGCAGCCAGTTGTTGACCAGCACCACCAAACCGGCGCCGAGCAATGCGCCGGGCAGAAACGCCGCGCCGCCAATCGCCGCCATCAGCAGATATTGAATGCCCGCCACCAATCCGAACGGCGTGGGATTCACCGCGCGCTGCAAATGCGCGAACAGCCAGCCGGCAAGACCCGCCAGCAGGGCGGCGTACACAAATGCCAGCATTCGCGCGCGCAGCAGATCAACGCCCATGCTGGACGCCGCCACCGCCCCGCCCTGCAACGCCCGCATCGCCCGGCCCCAACGGCCCGCGAGCAGGTTG
>CAIZGT010000723.1 GCA_903932545.1 uncultured Rhodospirillales bacterium | reverse complement strand
GTCATGCAGTAGCGGCAGCCGATGCACCAGTCGTAGTCGACGACGACGATGCCGTCCGCCTCCTTCCAGGTCGCCTTGGTCGGGCAGGCCTTGACGCAGGGCGGGTTCTCGCACTGCATGCACTGCACCGGCATGTAGGTCTTGCCGGGCACCGGCACGGTCGCGGGATCGTAGTAGTGCTCGGCGGTGCTGAGGTCGACGGTGCCGTGCTCGAGTTCGAGCACGCGGATGTACTGGACCTGCGAGTCGCGCCCCTGGTTGTTCTCCTTGATGCAGGCGGCGACGCAGTCGCGGTAACCCTTGCACTTTGAGATGTTGAGCGCGTAGCCGAACAGCACGCCCGGAATCGGCTCCGGCTTCACCCGCGGCTTTCTGACACGACGCGGCTTTTCGCCGCGCAGACGCACCGCTTTGGCAACCACCCAGGGCAGTTCCACCGCCAACGCCCGGCACAACGGCCGTAAAATCCGCTGTGCCTGCACCGACGCTGCCAGCAATTCAGTCATCTCTGGCATGTTGAGCGCGGTTTGCAATTGCGACCCGAAACACGCAGCCTCAGTCCCACCGAGTTGCACAAGCCAGCCAAAACGGCGCGGCAGAACCGCTTCTGCCTTGCAGCGCGGCTGCAATCTCGGCGTGGCATTGCGCTGCGGCAGCACCCGAAGCCGCCCAGCCCGGAACCGCACCAGCATTCTCTCAAGTCGGCTCATCGTGGAACTGATCCGGCGATACGCGGCAATCGCAATCATTGGCTCCAGCCGCCACGCCCCAAGCGCCGCCAACAATGTGCGCACAAACAGCCGCAGCGTGGCGCAGAGCGTGCCTTGCTCGGACAGGATGGGCGCGGGAATTGCGGGGGATGACTCCATCGACCAGTAAACGCCACATCCACTGGCCCAACTCAAGCAAAATCCACCTTGCTTCGCATTATCCGGGCAACACCAGCAACACGCCACACCCCACCCGAAGCAGCCGCACCCCTTCCTGCTTCAGCCACGCCATCGCGGGCTGCATCTGGGGTGACAACGCCTCCACCAGTTTCCAAAACGTCGGCCCGTGGTTCATCTCCCGCAAATGCGCCACTTCATGCGCCACCACGTAATGTTGCACGAAGCGTGGGGCCATCACCAAGCGCCAGCTAAAAGCCAGATTGCCGCTGGCTGAGCAACTGCCCCAGCGGGTTCGCGTGTCTTTCAACGTCACCCGATTGGGCTGCATGCCCAATCGCGCCGCCATCGTCGCCACCTGCGGCACCAAGGCGCGCTTGGCCTCCAGCGCCAGGAAATCTCGCACCCGGCGCGGCAAAAACTCCACATCACCCGAAACCTGCAACTCCCCCGCTTCCAGCCGGGTAAAACTGCGGGCGCATGGCATGTGCCGCACCCGGAATGTCTCGCCATGAATTGGAATTTCAGCGCCATCGCGCAACAAAATCGGGTGCGGCAAGGCTTCCAGCCGCTCCTTCACCCATGTTGCATGGTCGAGCAGCAGCGACATCCCAAGCGCGCGGGACGCCCGGCACGGCAGTGTCACAATAACCGTCCCGCCGCTTGCATCAATGCGCAAACTCACCCGGCGCGCGCGCTTGCTTCGCCGCCAACGCACCGGGACAGGACCGCTCGGCAGCACCACAATTTCAGAATCTTTGCTGTTCATACCTCAAACTTTGCCGCATCAAACGCC
>CAIZGT010000722.1 GCA_903932545.1 uncultured Rhodospirillales bacterium | reverse complement strand
CGATCAGTGAGGCGAGCACAACAGAGAGCGGCGGCAGCGAGGCCGGGTTGATCAGGCCCGAACGCGGCGCAGCTTCCCAGGCCAGGGCAATGATGAGAAGCGGGGACCACTTCACCACAAATCCCATCACCCCGGTCATTGCAAGGAGCCCGCGCGACGATCAACCTTCACCGCCTCGCCGCCTCATCCACCAGCGACAGATCGGCATATTTCTCAACGTCGATATCCAGCTTCAGGAACCCCAGTTCCTTCTGCACTTTCAAATTCGCCTGCAACGCCGCAAGGTTCGGGCGGGCGTCTGGGTCGTGGAAATAATCATCATGGGTGAACAACCAATCGGCGAAATTCGCCTCCGGCTGCTTTGTCACCTGTGACACCAATGCCAACGCCGCAGGCCGATTCGCCGGGTTGAGCAGCCAGCGCGTGCCGATCTGCACATCCTGGAAGAAATCCACCAGTGCGGCGCGGTTCTTCTCAATGAACGGCGCGCGGGCGGCCATCAGCGTGGTTTGGGCGACACCCATCGAATCCTTGATGGTGAACAGCGTGCGCACCCGCCCCGCCTTCGCCTCGGCGAGTGAGAACGGTGCCACCATGCCCGCCATATCCACCTTCTGCTCACCCAACATCGCCGCCATGTTGGGGAACTCAACCTCAATCACCTTGTAGTCGCGCTTATCTTCCAGCCCATGATCCCGCAGCATCTTGCGCATCGCCATGTCGATCGCCCCGCCCAGGCCGTTGGAAGCAATGGTTTTGCCGCGCAAATCTTCCACGGTTTTGATCGGGCTGTCGGCGCGCACCACATAAGTCGACGAATAATAGCCCGCCACGCCGTCTTGATAGAGATCGCCCACCGCGCGGATATCGGCCATCCGCGCGTTCTGGATCGCGAGGCCGAAAGAGGAGAACGCCAATGCGGCGATATCAAGTTCGCCAGCGGCAAGGGCGGTGATCTGCGGGGCGCTGCCTTTGAAATAGAATGGCTCAGCGATGTAGCTGCGACCGTGATTTTTCAAAATTCCGGTATTGGCGAAAATCACTGGCAGCAATTGCGCTGGTGTAATTGCCCAGCCGAAGCGGATTTTCACCGGCGCAGGCTGCGCGCGCAGCACGCTTGGGATGGCAGCAAGGCCCAGACCGGCCAGCAAATGGCGACGTTGCATGAAACTCTCCCTCTAGGCCGCCACTTTGGGCGTGTTCTTGGATTGCAAAACCTGCCAAATCCGCTCCGGTGTGGCAGGCATATCGATATGGGCCACATCCAACGCATCGGCCACGGCGCCGATCACCGCCGCCAATGCCCCCACGCAGCCTGCCTCGCCTGCGCCCTTCGCACCAAGCGGATTCATCTTGGTCGGAACCGGGTTGGAGAACACCGGCATGTTCGGAACATCATCTGCGCGCGGCATCTGATAATCCATGAACGAGCCGGTGATCATCTGGCCATCTTCGTCATACAACACCTGCTCACCGAGCGCTTGGCCAAGCCCCTGCACCACCCCGCCATGCATCTGTCCATAGACCAGCAGCGGATTGATCACGGTGCCCACATCATCGGCGACAATATAAGCCACCACCTCCGGCACCCCGGTCTCGATGTCGATCTCAACTTCACACACATGCGTCCCGTTCGGGAACGTGGCGTCTTCGGTGGTCATCACCACGCTCTCAGCCAGCCCCATATCGGCACCACGCGGCAGTTTCGCGGGCTCATAACTGGCCCGCGCCACATCCTCGATCCGCATCGCGCGATCCGTGCCCGCCACGCGGAACATGCCGTGCTCGAATTCCATATCCGCCTCGGCAGCTTCGAGCAGATGAGCGGCGATTTTCTTACCGCGTTCGATAATACGCGATGCCGAGCGATCCAGCGCCGCACCGACCGCGATAATCGAACGCGAGCCGAACGTGCCGCGGCCATGCGTCACTTGATCGGTATCCCCACACACCACCCGCACCCGCGACGGATCCAAGCCGAGCATCGAATGGACAATCTGGCGAAACGCCGTCTCGTGGCCCTGGCCATGATTGTGCGAGCCAACCAACAACGTCGCCTCACCGGATGAATCGAAGCGAATTTCCGCCCCTTCCTCATTTGGCGTGCGCGGCGGGCCGGCTGCGATTTCGATCGCGTTGGTGACCGAAATCCCGCGCAGCTTGCCGCGCTTAAGCGAATCAACACGTCGCGCCGGGAAGCCGCCCCAATCAGCCGCATCAAGGGCGATATCCATGCCGGTCTCGAAATCCCCGCAATCATAGGTGAAGATCAGCCCGGTCTTGAACGGCATCGCACTGGCCGGGATAAGATTGCGACGACGTATCGCCACCCGGTCCAGCCCCATCTCCCGCGCAGCGATATCAATCACCCGCTCAACGGCATACGTAGCCTCCGGACGACCCGCCCCGCGATAAGGTGCCGTGGGTTGCGTGTTGGTGAACGCCCCCATCACCTCGGCATGAAGCGTCGGCGTGCGATACATCCCCGCCAATCCGCCCAGATTGTTGGTGGAGGAATGCGGCGTGTTAAACCCAAGATAAGCGCCCATATTGGCAATCGTGCGGATGCGCAAACCCAGAAACTCACCGCTTTTGTTCAGCGCCAATTCCACCACAGAGTCGTTGTCCCGCGCATGGAAATCCGACAGGAATGCCTCGGAGCGGCCAGCGAGCCAGCGCACCGGCCGCCCCACCACTTTCGCCGCCCAGAGCACCAGCGCGTATTCCGGGTAAGGGCTGCCTTTCATACCGAAACCACCGCCCATGTCCGGCGATATCACGCGCAATTTTGATGACGCCACGCCCATCGTGCGCTCAGCCAATTCGGTGCGAATTTTGTGCGGCGCTTGCACGCCTGCATGCAACGTATAGCGGCCCTCGATGGGCTCGAACACGCCGATCGCGTTGCGTGTTTCCATCGGGTTGGCGGAAACACGCGTGATGCGGAACGGCAGCTTCGCCACATGATCGGCCTGCGCAAACGCTGCATCGGTGGCCGCTGCGTTGCCGAGTTGGAATTTGAAGCAAAGATTGTCGGGTGCGAGTTCCGGCCAAACCGCAGGCGCGTCCGGCTGCAATGCGGCCACCGCAGAGGTCACGGAGGGCAACGGCGCATAGTCAATGTCCAGCAACTCCGCCGCGTCCTGTGCCTGCGCCACCGTCTCAGCCACCACCACAGCCACCGCATCACCCACAAATCGGGCGAACCCCACGGCCAACGGACGATAAGGCGGGCGCGGCATCGGCGTGCCATCAGGCAGATGGCGCTGCACGATGGTAACGAAACTGCCAATCCCAGCCGTGTCTTGATCCGCGCCTGTTAACACCGCCAAAACACCGGGCGCCGCCATCGCCGCGGATATATCAATGCCGTTTATGCCAGCATTGGCGTAAGGCGAGCGCACAACAACAAGATGCGCCATGTTCGGCAGTTTCAGATCAGCAATGTAGTTGCCAGCACCACGCAACAGGCGGACATCCTCAACCCGGCGCACCGAAGCGCCAATCCCCTGCCCTGAAACCGCGTCTGCCATTCAGCCCATCCTGCGCGCTTTGTTGCGCTAGAAGTGGCGCGCCTGGGCCATTCCCGCAAGGTGGTTTTTTATCATGTGATAGCCAGACATCGCGACAGATGTAAAAAACATCCTCCAAATCGACGAAACAATGCGAACGCCGATTGCGTGCTATGGGCGGTTATAGGCTAGGCTGCGTGTTATCGATCTCGCCACAAGAGCGAGACGCAAAAATTGGGGAAGAAACACCATGATCGCATCGTCGCGCGCGCGCGCTGGGCTGGCCGTCCTTACCGCTGCCTTGCTCGCCTCCACCATCGCTTCAGCCGAAACCAAGCATTTCAGCCTCGGCTACGATCAGCCGCACACCACCGGCTATGGTGTTGTGGGCGACACGCTGAACGACAAGCTGATGGAACTCAGCCACGGCACGATGGCAATTGATCAGTTCCCCGGCGCGCAGCTCGGCCAAGAGCCGCAGATGCTGCAAAAAGTGCAGACCGGCGATATCGACTTCATCATCTCCTCCACCGCGAACGCCGCCACCGTGGCACCTGAATCGGGCATGTTGTCGGTGCATTACATCTTCAAATCCGAAGGCCACATGATCAAGGCGCTCGGCAATCCAGCGCTGACCGAAGCCGTGAGCGCGATGTTCAAACAACACGTCACCGGCGCCCACGTGCTCGGAATGGCCACACTCGGCCTGCGTGACATGTATTCAAAGAAAACCATCCGCACCCTCGCCGACATCAAAGGGCTGAAAGTGCGCGTGCAAGCCACAGCCACCGAAGACGCGATCTTCCCGGCCTACGGCGCGCAAACTGTGCATATGCCGTTCGGCTCGGTTTACACCTCCCTGCAAACCGGCGTGGTGGATGTGGCCGAAAACGGCGTCAACGTGTTCCTCGCCAACAAGCATTACGAAGTCGCCCCGGTGCTGAACATGACCGAGCATGAAGCGAATTGCTCGGTGATGTGGGTGTCCGACAAAGTCTGGAACGCGCTCACAGATGAACAGAAGGGCTGGGTGCAAGCCGCGGCCAACGAAGTCTCGCGCACTGAGCCCGCCAAGGCGATTGAACTGGAGCATCAGAGCAAGGCGAAGCTCATCAAGCTCGGCGTGAGCGTGGTCGATGACGTGAAGAAAGACGAGTTCATTGCCGTGGCCAAGCCAATGCAGGACCAAATCGCCAAGGGGCTCGGCCCCAACGCCGAAAAGATCCTCGCCGTCGTGCGCGCCTCGGAATAACCTATGACCCAGTTGGTCTCTCGCACCGACCGTCATTTGAAATGGCGCGCACTTGATGGTCTGGAACGCGGGTTGATGATTGCAGGCGGGATTTGTCTCGCCTGCTTCACCACCTCAGTGTTCTTCGACGTGCTTACCCGTGAATTGGGCGCGCCCTGGCTGTGGTTGCAGGAGGTCACGAGCGCGTTCTTCACCTATGGCATTTTCATCGGCACCGCCGTTGCCACCCGCAGGCAAGATCATCTGCAACTCTCCGCACTCACCGAAATGATGACGGGGCGAGCAAGGGTAATATTTGAAACACTGAACCGGGTGGTGATCGGCTTGATCGGCCTGTCGATGACGATTTTCGGCTGGCAGAATTTCCTGCAAGGCTTTCACTCGTTCCGGATGCCCTCAATGACGCCGATCGCCTATCTCTATTGGCCGATCCCGGCGTGCGGCTTGCTGGTACTGCTGTTCAGCGTTGAGCAGATCGTGAACGGCCTGAAGAACGGATACGAGCATCACCGGAGCCGCGTTCATGGTTCCTGAAAATGCGATGATCCTGTCGATCATGACGGTGATGTTCCTCGTGCTCGGCTATCTCGGCGTGCCGGTGGCATTCTCATTGATGGCGGGCGTGATGGTGGGCACCTCGATGGTGCCGATCTCCTATCAGTCGATGATGGGCCAACTCTTCAACGGCATCGATTCCGAAGCCCTGATGGCCATCCCATTCTTCCTATTGGTGGGCGAGTTGATGACGTCGGCCAATGTGGTGATCCGCATTGCCGAGCTTAGCCAAGCCATGGTGGGCCATGTTCGCGGTGGGCTTGCACAAGTCACCACCGTGTTCTCAATG
>CAIZGT010000721.1 GCA_903932545.1 uncultured Rhodospirillales bacterium | reverse complement strand
TCTACCCGCAAAGTGGCGCTGCGCTCTCTGCTGCTCACCACTGCACCCGCGCGGCGTGACGGGTTTGCCTGGTTCTTTCGGCTGCCCGGTTTCGATATTCGCCGCCCTGCAGAATATCCGCGGTTTTGGTGGGTGCCGTTGCTGACCGGCTTGGCGCTTGGCCGCGCCAGTGTGGCACTCGCGTTGGATCTCACCGGACCGATAGGCTGGTTGTTCATGCCAATTGTGATGCTGTTCGCAAGCCGCACCACATTCGCCTGGATCCGGCAGCGTCTGGATGCGCAATTGCTGCTGCAATTCCCCGACGCGCTCGGGATGCTGGTCCGCTCGGTTCAGGCCGGCCTACCACTGACCGATGCGGTTCGGGTGGTGGCGCGGGAATTGGCACAGCCGACGGCTGGGCAGTTTCAAATCATCGTCAACGACATGAGCATCGGCATGGCCATCTCCGACTCCCTTGCGCGGTTGGCCGAACGCACATCTCTCGCCGAATACCATTTCTTTGCCACCGCACTCACTTTGCAAAGCCAGACCGGCGGCCGCCTGTCCGAGACGCTCGACGCCTTGGCAGACATGATCCGCAAGCGCGTGGCGGCCAAAGATCGGGCGTTGGCGCTCGCCTCAGAGGCGCGCACCAGCGCGATGATCCTGGCCGCCTTGCCGATCTTGGCCACCGTTGGCCTGTCGGCGATCAATTGGCCCTACATGTCCGTGCTGTTTCTGGAGCCCAAAGGTCACATGGTCCTCGGCATGGCGTGTGGCAGCCTGTGCTTGGGGCTGGTGCTGATGCAAAGCATCATCCGCTGGAGCGTATCATGATCACCGCCTTCAGTGACCAACCACTGGCGTTGCGGCTCGGGCTGATGCTGCTGCCTTTGCTTTTGGCCGCGGGATTTGCCGCTGTGCTGCGCCGCGCCGAGCGCGAGGATGCGATCGCACGGCGTCTATCCGGTGTGATGCATGGTAGCCGGGCCGGGCAGCAGCAGATTTCCGTGCGACTGCTCCTCGGTGTGGCGCAGTTTGGCCGTCTGGTGGCCAGCAGTGGCGTATTGTCCGGCAAGGCGCTGGACGGGATGCGCAATCAACTTAGTGCCGCGGGCATTCGTGGCAGCAATGCGGTTGGCGTGTTCATCGGTGTAAAACTGATCCTTGCCGCTGGTTTACCAGCCTTGGCAGCGGTTTCACTTGAGCCCGGCGGATCGGTGCTGATGCATCGAACGATCATCGTCGCGTCGGCTGCACTTGGGTTGTTGGTGCCCGATTTCGGGCTGAAATTTCTCAGCCGACGCTACTCCCGCGCGCTTGAAGCAGGGCTGCCCGATATGCTGGACATGTTGGTGATGTGCACCGAATCGGGGTTCAGCCTGGAGCCTGCAATCGCGCGTGTCGCGACTGAGATCGCGCAAATCCATCCCACAATGTCCGCTGAACTCGCGCTCACCTCTGGCGAGCTACACATCATGACCGATGCCCGCGCTGCGTTCACCAATCTCGGCCGCCGCACCGGGCTGCGCGGTCTGACCCGACTGGCCAGCACGCTGAGCCAAACGCTGCAATACGGCACCCCCCTGGCCCCAGCGTTGCGCAGCCTCACCGCTGAAATGCGCCAGGAGATGCTCACCAAGTTTGAGGAACGTGCCGGACGGCTGCCATCACTGCTCACTGTGGTGATGATTTTGTTCATCCTGCCAAGCCTGTTCATGGCGGTTGGCGGGCCTGCGGCGTTGCAACTGATGCAGCAGTTTAGGAACTGATCATGCGAAATCTTTTTCCCCCAATCGCGCTCCTCTTCCTCGTTGGCTGTGCTGGGAATTCGCCCCGGCCAGTGTCCAACCAGCAAACCGTGGACAAAGTTCTAGACGCCGCAATCCAGGCCAACCTGCCAGACGTGGCGCTGCGGATTTCGTCTGAGCAAGTCGATCGCAATCCGAACGACGCAACTGCGCTTGTCCGCCAAGCCAGCGCCTATCGCGCGATGGGGCGCGACACAGCGGCTGAGGCGGCCTATATCCGCGCGCTTGCAATCAATCCAGACAACGCGCCAGCGCAGCTCGGCATCGGCACCTTAAAGCTGCACAGTGACCCTGCCGCAGCCGAGACCGCATTCCGCCGTGTGCTCGCGCGCCAAGCGCAAAACCCGGTCGCGCTGACCGGCTTGGGTATCGCGCGCGACCTCCAGGGCGATCATCAAGCCGCACAGACCGCCTATCACGCCGCCCTCGCCGCCCAGCCGGATTTGCGGGCGGCTCAAATCAATCTCGGCTTATCCTTGGCGCTCTCCGGTAAAAGTGCCGAGGCTGTGGGTTTGCTGCAATCCGCAGCAGACGAGCCGCAAGCAACGCGGCGCGAGCGTGATGATCTGGCCGTGGCGATGGTCGGTGCCGGTCGGATCGAGGAGGCACGCCGAATTTTGGGCGAGGAGATGTCCGATGAGGACGCACGCCGCACAATCGCGGCCTATCGCATGCTGTTCTAGTCCCCGCCGAAGCGGGCTTGGGGCGGATCGGCGCGGGTCCATCGCGGTGATGACTGCCATCATGATGCCGGCGATGTTGGGGATGGTGGCACTCGCCACCGAGGTGGCGACATGGGAGAACCATCGCCTGGTGTTGCAGCGCGTGGCCGATCTGTCGGCGCTCACTGCCGCCAAGCTGCTCAACGCTGGCAACACAATTCAAGCTGCCGAGACCGCCGCGATCAACCTCGCCGAGATCAACGGCATTCCGGCCGCCACGCGCAGTTGGAGCCCCGGCACCAACACAACATCGAACAGCTACGTCACCATCGCCTTGGTCAGCGGAGTGCGCTCCAGCAGCGATCAGGCGTTTAAGGTGACAATCACTCGTCCAGTCACCCCGATTTTGGCCGCAATGCTGATCGGCACCACCGCCCTGCACCCAACCGCCGCCGCCTGGGCCGAGTTGGTGCAATCCACCGCCGGCGTGGCGCAACCTTGCGTGCTCGCCTTGGCCAAAGAAGCCACCCCCGGCACCGTGCTGGGGGTGAACATCAATGGTGGCTCAAACTTCAACACCAGTGGCTGCGTGGTGCGCTCCAATTCTGACATTCAGGTGAAGGGCGGCACCACGATGTCCACCGCCGGGCTTTACAGTGGCGGCAATGTCTATGTCGGCGGCGGCACCAAGGTGCAGGGCGCCTCGGGTGTTGCCACCAATGTTTACACCAACAACGACACCAATATTGGCTACGATTTCGGCGGTGGCTCAGACGGCGGTGCCACGCTCACCGGCAACGCCTACGCGGCGGGCAATATCAATGTGAATGGCAGTTCAACCATCAGCTCCACCGCACAGGCAGGCGGTGCGATCACCCTCAACAGCGGAGATATTGGTGGCACAATCGGCGGCTTGGCCTCTGCTGTGGGCAATATCACCATGAACAGCGGCGCGATCAAAGGCACCACCACCTCAGGCGGCAGCGTCACTCTCAACGGCGGCACCGTCACTGGCCCGATTTCGGTTGCCGGAACACTGACCGTCAACAGCGGTGCCTCGATCAGCGGTGCAACCAATGTGGGCGCACTCACCCTCAATGTCGGCAGCATCACCGGCGCGGTGCAGAACGCGGGTGCAACGTCGATCAACAACGGATCGACAATTAATGGCAACCTCACCGCCGCCAGCATCACAATCTCCAACGGCTACATCAATGGCAACACCGTGTCGGTTCATGCCGCCACCTACCCGAATTGGCAGCACTCCATCACTGGCTCGCAAAGCATCGGAAGTGCGGCCACCGACCCATCTGCTCCAACCGCGCCAAGCGCAATCGGCGTGATCAGCGACCCATATGGCGCGAACGTCGCCGTGCAGAGCGCACTTAGCAAGGTCAGTTCATCCGGCGGTGGCACGGCGTTGAATGTGGGCTGGAACGCCAATCCGGTCGTGGTCAGTCCAGGCACTTATTCGTCAATCTCGGTGTCCGACTTCCAGAGCTTTTCCAACAACCCAACGGTCACGTTCCAGCCCGGCACCTACTACGTCAACGGCGACATCAACCTGCAAGGCACCGCGATTGTGGGAACCGGCGTTACCTTCGTCACCTCCGGGAAGGTGAGCATCTCCGCCGCTTCGGTCAATTTCACCGCCCCGCTGGCAGGTGCCGTGAGTGGCATTCCTGGCATCGTGATTGCGGGCAACGGCAGCACCGCCTTCGATATCGGCGGCGGCTCAAACGTCAAACTCACCGGAGTGGTCTATTTCCCCAAAACGGCGATCACGGTTGGCGGCGGGGTGGCGGCGGGAAGCAGTGGATGCTTGGAATTGATCGCCAACACCGTCACCCTCACCGGCGGATCCACCTTCGGCAGCACATGCGCCACCTATGGCGCGACCAGCTTCTCCGCCCTGCCGCCGGTCACAATCGTGGCCCTCGTCCAATGAGCGCGCTGTGGCACATCGACCGGCGCGGCACGGCGGCACTCGAATTCGCGCTGATCGGGCCGACAATTCTGGCCCTGCTGGGTGTGATGACTGATCTCAGCCTGTCGGTCTCGGCGGCCAACAATTTGGCACAGGCAACCGCAAGCGGTGCGCAGTATGCCTTCATTGTTGGCGCGACCGTTACCGCAAGCACGGTGCAGACAATGGTGCAGAACGCGACCACGCTTTCGGGTGTTACGACAACCGTCACCGGCCCGGCCCGCTATTGCACCTCCGGCAGCCCCGCCGCGCTAAGTGCTGATCCAAGCGGTGTCATGTGCGCAGATGGCACGATGCCCGGCATCTATCTGACGGTGACAGCGAGTTACACCTACACCCCGCTGATGCCCGCCATTTCCACGATGATCAACACCAAATTGCAGCAGAGTGCCACGGTGAGATTGCAATGAAACCCGCCCCAAAACCCGCCAGACAACGATTGTTCCGAGACTTCCTCTCCGCATGCCGGGGTGCTGCGGCCTTAGAGTTCGCCTTGGTTGGGCTGGCGTATTTTCCGCTCTGCCTGGGTATTTTCGAGCTTGGCCTGCTGCTCTGGACCCGCAACGCCTTGGTCACGACCGCCAATCTCACCGCGCGCTGTGTGGCGATCAATTCGCCCAGCTGCAGCAATGCCACACAATATGCCGTCAACACCGCGGGCAATTGGCTGCAAACCGGAATTCTCACCAGTTCGGGCGTGATGGTTCAAACCAGCACCAGTTGTTCTGGCGCATCAGGCGCGATGGTGAAGGTGACGGTTACCAGCACCGGCTTCACCAATTTGCCGATCCTATCGGGGTTGGCAACCAAGGCGCTCACCGCCAATGCCTGCTATCCGGCCAGTCCCTAAAGGGCGAAATCTGCCGCCGCGTCAGGCATGACCACTCACATTGTCATGCCACTGCAAATCATTGGTCAGAACAATCGCGTCGGCGCGGTCTTTGTTGACCGCGCGGCCGAACCAAAAGCCTTGGCAGGTATGGCAGCCGATGCGTTGCGCGAGGGCCACATCTTCCGCGCGGCTCACGCCCTCAATGGTCACTGTCGCACCGCGCGCTAAGCCGATGCGCACCAAGGCGGCGAGGAAATCCTCGTCCATCGCGGTCAACGTCCGCCCAAGAATGAAGCTACGATCAAGTTTGATCGTGTCCACCGGCAGATCCATCAGCCGCGCGAGGGTGGACATGCCGGTGCCGAAATCATCAATCGCCAAGCGAACCCCCAAGCGGCGCAATATCTCAAGGTTGAGGCGAATTTCATCGTTGAGCGTCAAAACTTCGGTCACCTCAATGGTCAAATTGCGCGCCGGCAGCGCGTGGATGTACAGCAGTCCGGCAACGATGGCAGCGCATTCTGGGCTGCTCAGCAAAGCTGACGTCATATTGACGGCAATGATTATGTCCGGCTTGGCCTTCACCCATTGTGCTGCGGACAACACCGCCTGTTGCAGCACCCACAGGTCGAGCGCCTCCGCCATGCCCTCGTTGTTCGCCAATGCGACAATTTTGGGTGGGTCGATGCAGGCATTCGCCCGGGTGGTCCACCGCAATAGGGCTTCAAACCCCACCAAACTCCCGTTCGCCGCGTTGACGAGCGGTTGATAATGCAGCGTTAAATGGCTGTCCGGGTCTCGCATCGCTTGCCGCAACTCCAACCCGAGTTCTGATATGTCATGAACTGCGTGCTGCGCACGCGCGAGTGGGTGGGGGGAAATATACGGGACGTAACACATGTCGGACATACTTGAGTCATACATAGATTTATGCTGCTGAAAATCTGTCTCGTACCCTTGTCGATTGGTCACAACCGATAAATCGAGTTTCATCCCCAGCTCCTATGCAAACGTCAATTGGTCTGGCTGCCAAAAGGCGCGTATCGCCCTCGACATCCAATCGGACCGTCAACATGAGATTAGGCGAAACTGCTTGGATGCTCTTGTCGAATTAATTTGAGTTATTTTGCGGTTTCGCAAACATGTTAAACATTTTGTCCGGCCTATTTTCGAGCCCTGGTATCTTACACATCGCAAGATCACAAAACGCGCTGCGGAGGGGAGACGCAACTGGAGAAAAAATTTTTAACATCTGAATTTTGCAGGAAAAAGCCTGGTTTGTTAGAAAATCGTTATGGATCGCGCTCAACCAATAAACATACCATAACGATAAAAAGGTTTTCGTTGCGTCGTTTTTATACTAACATTGCGGCTTGAGTGTGGTCACGCGCACAACCAGTTATCCTATGTTAACTGGCGCGGCCTGACCATTCACAAAGCCGTGATAGATGATACTGTTTTGAAAACATACAAGGCACCGCTGTGACACCTTTTGCCGATAAATCGATAGCCTTGCTCATTGTTGATGATGAACAGAATATGGTCACCGAATTATCGGAGGCATTCTCCGATAATGGATACGTTGTCCATGCCGCAAATTCAGCCTTGCTCGCGCTGGAATTGCTTAGCGAGCATCAAGACATTGGGGTGATGATCACCGATATTCGGATGCCAGTTTGTGATGGGATTGAACTCACCAAGCGGGCCTGCACCGAGCGCAGTGAACGACAGGCGCTGGAGGTGATCTTTATCACCGGCCACGGCACCATCACCGAAGCAGCTGCGTTCCTCCCGAACACCAATTTCAAATTGCTGCGCAAACCGTTCCATCTCAATGAAATATTGGATGTGACTGGCCAGGCAAGTGTCCGTTCAGCGTCACGCCGTCATGCGGCCTAGATATGCGTGGTTTGGTCGCATGTCAGATGCCCGATGTGCCGCTTAGCCGCACAGCAGTGAAATGTTGAACGTCGCCCCGCCTTCAATATTCTCCGCCGCAATTGCGCCGCCGCATCCTGCGATAATCGCATAGGCTGCCGACAGCCCCAGACCCGTTCCTGCACCCACGGGTTTCGTTGTGAAGAACGGCTCAAAAATCCGCGGCAACACCGCATCCGCAATGCCACCAGCACGATCGCGCATGATCAGTTGGACACTTTCCTCATTCGCCATAACTTCGAGGGTGATAATCCGGCTGGACAGCATTACGCCCGGATTGAGCGCGTAGGCTTCACATGCATTGGTCACCAAATTGCTTAGCGCCCGTTCCAGCGACGGACCATGGCCGATTACGTCTGGCAGTTCCGCTGGCACTCTGATGACAAGCTCAGCCTGATATTGTTCCAGCGTGAGCGCTGCGTTCTCCACCACATCGGCCAAAATGTGCTTCAGTTTTACAATGCCCGGCTTGCTATGAAGGCGCCGCGTATAGGATTGCACTTGGTCAATCATCATCGCAGCGCGGTGCGCCTGATTGGTGATCAGCAGCAATTTCTCGTCTAGGTATTCGACAGAATGCGGCAGCCGCTCAAGCGCACGCCGTGCATTTTCAGCGGCAATGCTGATGCTGCTGAGCGGTTGGTTCATCTCATGCGCCATGCCGGTGGCCACTTCACCCATCTGCGACAAGTGCCGTGCCTGCGTCAATTCCGCCTTCAGGGCGTGCTCGTGGGTGATGTCACTCCACACGCAGATCGCCTCCGCATCTCCCGAGGGCGCGGAGTAGCCGCGCATCATCGCGCGGATCCAAATCCATTGCGCGTTCCGATGGCGAAAGCGAAACTCAACCGCTGACTGGCCGCCAGCATAGGCTTGCAGTGCACCGTCGAGCAGC
>CAIZGT010000720.1 GCA_903932545.1 uncultured Rhodospirillales bacterium | reverse complement strand
ATTCCAAATATCGAACGTGAGAAAATACAAACCCGAAAGGGGTTTATCCATGTTCGCACCTATCATTTCCAAAACCACCATAACGCAGAACATGCGTTCTGCTTCGATCACCGCGGTTTTGGCCGTGGCTTTACTGGCTGGGCAGAGCGTGACCGCCGTGGCGCAGGCGCCAGCGGCGCAGGCCCCAACCTCTCAGATCAATCCCGCCGCCGCGATGGGTGCGACGGCCAAGCATGAATCGGTCGAGGATCGCATCACCTCATTGCACAGCTCGCTGAAGATCACCTCAAAACAAGAGGCAGACTGGAAGGCTGTGGCCGACGTGATGCGCGGCAATGTTGCTGCAATGGAAAAACTGGCCGCTGAAAAAATCGCCAAAGACCCGGCCACGATGACAGCGATTGATGATCTCAAGAACTATGAGAGCTTCGCGCAGGCGCATGTCACTGGGCTGAAGAAGCTGATCTCGGCCTTCGGCACGCTCTACGAAGACATGGCGCCTGATCAGAAAAAAATCGCCGATCAGGTCTTCGACGCCGCCCGACATGAGCACGCGGCCTCGCACGGCTGAGCGAAACATCAGGCCCAAAATAGGAGGTCGCAATGACCCGGAATTTGATCAGTCAGGCGCTGCCAATGCGCAAGCAACTGATGACGGTGGCACTTGCCGCAACTGTTGTGCTGGGAATAGGCGGGACGATTGCCACCGCCCATTCTGAAGAGCGCCGCGATGATCGCCGTGGCGGAGACCATCGCGACGAGCGCGACCGTCGCGGCTATGACCAGCGTTATGATCGCGCGCCGCCAGTGGTTTATGGCTCGCCATGCGGCTGGGGTGGTTGTGCGCCGCCAGTGGTTTACGGCCGAGGCATGGGCATAATCTTGCCGAATATCCAACTCAACATCCGATAACTGCCGAGAGCGCTTGCGGGTGCTGATCGCAGTGCACGCAAGCGCCCAACACTCTGCACCACATGGATAACTTACCAAGAATCTGGTGCCCAAATCGGGATGACCATCGGTGCCAGGAGGCACTCCTGCATGAAAAACATTCACCTGCTCTTGCCAGTCGCGTTCGCCAGCGCGTTGGGGGCAACGCCTGCATTGGCACAGCGCCAGCAGGCGGTGGGACCGGGCATCATTCCGTTGAGCGTGGCTGGGGGGCTGGGCGGCGTGGATATGTCGGCGTCTGGCACCACCGGGACATTAACTGTTGGCACATTGGGCGGCCCACAGACAGATATTCTTTCGAGCAACAATCCCTTTGTGGCAGGCCCGATTGCGGTGTCGAGCGGCGCGTCAAGCCAGGGCAATATTGCCTTTAACAGCAGTTCCACGGTGTATGGTGATATCGGCGTGACGCAACCCGGCGGGCCATTTTTGCTCAATATCGCTGCAGGCCAGCCAAACGCCTCGGTGGTGTTTCGTGGCTCGGTGTTCGCCACCACGCTTGATGTGCTGGGCACCGGCGCGGTGAGCTTTAACAGCGGCACCACCAACATCATCGCGACGAATTTCGCAGCAGATGGCACGATCAATCTGGCACCCAATACAATCGTGATTGGCGCGCTGACCACATCGGCGGGGGCGGATACCGGCACGCTCAATTTGGGCGCTGGCAGTGTGCTCAACGGCGCGGTGGGGGGTGCGATAGGGCTGCGGGCGATCAATGTGGTGGGCGGCGGCAACGCGGCGGGCGTTGCGGCCAGCATCACCGGCACCGCGAACGCCTATACATTCTCGCTCGGCACCAACACACTCAATGTCGGCGGCGCTGTGACAATTGCCAACACCGCGCCGGGCGGGGTGATCAACACCACGCTGGCGAGCGCATCAGTGTATGGCAATATCCGTGCGTTGGGGGCGACCAATCTTGGCCCGACATTGCTGATCAATGTGCTGGTGCCAAAATCGGCGGTGATCGCACCCGGCACCCAATTCAATATCATTCAAACCACTGCAGGCACGCAGCAAAGCGGCACCAATGGCAGTGTGGTGAGCGTGAACAATCCAACCAACCCGCTTTATGTGTTCACCGCCACCCCGGCGGCCGGCACAATCGCGGGGCTGGTGACGATCACCACCGCAGGCACGCCGCTGACCTCGGTGATCACGACGCCCATCACGCCGTCCACACCGTCCACGCCCGCGCCGCCACCGCAGCCAACTGTGGCGGCGGTGGTGCCGGTGTTGGTCGCACTGATCCCGTCGGCCGGCGCGGGGACAGATATCGCCCTCGTCCTGGCACCGATCAACGCGCTGACCAATCAAAGCGACGTGGTGGCAGCACTGGCGCAATTGGCTCCGTCCAGCGCCAGCCTGGCCTCGCCATTGGCCAGTTTCCAACTGACGCGCTCCTTTGCCGATCTCTGGCAGTCGCGGTTAGCGGCGGTGCTGTGCACGCCCACGCCGAGCGAGCAAACCAACCGGCCAGATGGCAACACGGCGGTGTGCGACGGCAATGAGACAAAGGGCAATTGGTGGCTGAAAGGCTTCGGCTCCACAGCCAGCCAAGGCGCGCGATCCCAGACTTCTGGTTATGACACAGCGTCATATGGCACAATGATTGGCTACGACATTCCGCTTGGTCCAACCACAAATGTGGGCATGGCGCTGGGGTATGCCGCCACTTCGATCGCTCAGCAGGGCAGCCCCAGCCACACCAATGCCGACAGCTATCAGGCAAGTCTGTATGCCGGGCATCGCATGGGGGCGTGGTTTGTCAACGGCGACCTATCCTATGGTTGGAACGATTATCAGGGCAGCCGAAATATCACCTTTCCCGGCGTCAACCGCACGGCGGTGTCGGATTACGCCGGGCAAGATTACACGGCGTTTGTGGCAACCGGCGTTAACATCCCGGTGGCGGGCTTCATCCTCACGCCGCTGGCGTCTGTGCAATACACCAGGGTGAACACCGATGGATTCAGTGAGACTGGGGCTGGCTCGATTGATCTGAAGGTACACTCACGTGGGAGTGACTTCTTGGAAGCCGGCCTTGGTGCCAAATTATCTGGGGCGTT
>CAIZGT010000719.1 GCA_903932545.1 uncultured Rhodospirillales bacterium | reverse complement strand
CGGGCATCTGCCGGGTGATGAGGTGATCGATCTGCTCGCCACCGAAGCCGAAACGCTGGTCTATCGCGCGCGCCGCATCGTCTCGCGCCACACCCACGGCACCGGCTGCACGCTGGCAGTGCTGTTGCGGCGGGGTTGGCGCAAGGCATGACCCTGGATGACGCCGTGCTCCGCGCCCGCGCCTTCGTGCGAGCCGCCATCGCCGCAGCGCCGGGGTTTGGTGCAGGCCACGGGCCGTTGGGGCATCATGTGACGTTGAGTGCAGAGGCGATTGCAGGGTTGTGATTGCAGCACAGTGGCCCGCATTGCGCAGTGCAATGCGGGCTACGGTGCTGCAATGACGCTGTTTTAACGCGCAATTTTCTTGATACCGACCAGTGCACGTGATCCATAATGGCCGATGGATCAAACCCACTCACAATCTGCGCTGAACACCGCCGCCGCCGCATTGCGGGGGATGTGGGCTGCGATGTGCTCAGGCTTCGGGCTTTGGGGTGCCGATCCTGATGATCAGGCTGTGGCGGATTGGGTCAACGGGATTTTTCGCAGGCTTGAAGAGTTGCTCGCCGGGCAGGCGTTGGGGGCGTGTGACGTCTCGCGGGCGGCAGATTTTCAACAGGCCAGCGGTGCGCGTGCTGTGCCAATGCGTGCAGCGGGTGCTGCCAGAGATGGCGGGAATGCTGGAGGCATCGCCACAAGCCCCGCGGATTTTACAGCCGTTGTTGCGGGCGTTGGTGGTGAATATGCCGTTTGCATTTGGCAACCCGCGTTCGGCGCGACCGCGCAATTCTTGCGAACTGCGCGCGGAACCCAAGAAGTTTTGGCTTTGCTGGCAGCGCCGCGTGATTTTGGCCGCTCGAAAGCCAGTTTCTTTGAAAAATGGGTTGAGGGTGCGCTGAAAAGTTGCGCCGATATCGTTCCGGTATGTTATCAAATATGGGGTTGGCTTGCGGTAATTCCATCCGAATCAGCTAAAACGATGATCCTGGCTGCGCTAAGAACGCGATTTCCTCTGGCGTTGAGGTTCGGCCGAGTATGGCGTTTCGATGCGGGTAGCGGCCGAAGCGGTCAATGATGGCTTTGTGCTCGACCTCGGATTTCAAATGGCTCGCCATCCCAGGCGTTGCGAACAATGTGAGGGCGATGGCGTGAATTGTGGTGGATTCACTGTGCATGAACGGCAGATAGAAAAACGCCTGCTGCTCCACCGGCACCATGTTGTCTGCCCCCACCACGATGGCCGCCTGCGCGAGGCTGAGGGCCAGGGCATCGGCGGCGAAAGCGCGCGGCGTGTCGCGGTGGATGTTGCGCGAGAACTGATCGAGCACGATCACCTCCGCCAACCGTCCCCAGGGCGAGACGCGCCATGCGAAGAGTTCGCAAGCAATGGCGGCTTCGTGCAGATCGCCAAATCGGTCGCGGATCAGCGCGTCGAACGCGGCCGATTTCTGCCACCATTGCGCTGGATCGGTTTGGCGGAACCAGAAATCCAGGATGCGGTCGGGCGTGATCGGCTGGGGGCGCATGGGGGTTGATCCGGTCTGTCGGGAATATTGTAGGGTGGGTTCGCGCAGCAATCCCACCATTTGGATGCCGCCATGTGAAGTGGTGGGACCCTTCGGGACCCACCCTACGAGTTGGTGGGGTTCAATGGGTTGCATCGTCGCAAGCGCTCCCAGCAATGACGGGTTATTTGGGTGCGCGTCGTCGCATGGGCCTAGAGCAATGGGGGTTTTTAGGCGTGAGGTGACGCATTGAACTGCGCTGATCCGGGCTACGAGGACTTATTTAATCGCCTTCACATATCCACAATGCGATAACTGGATAGTTCGGAGCATCGGATAAATTTCAGGAATGGCCTTTTTATATGCTGGTCCCTCATCCAAAATCTTGTGCCGGATCTCTCTTACGAGTTCATCGATGGACTGAATTTTGCCGCCAGCAATTTCATCCCGACCTACTGGATGGGCTGGGAAAATAGCAATTTGTCTCAGCTTTAGTCCCTCGGGCAGATGAGTAAAAATTGATGATACATGCTTTTGCCCAGCATTAAATTTCTTTTGAAACCGCCTGTCACGCGTTTCCCAACTATGAGCATCGACGGATGGTTCGTAATGGACGAGGTCCTTGGTCTCTGGGTGAAAACCGATAATGTCCAGTTCTGTTTCCCAGCCACCATGGCTTAATTTGCCTACCTTTCTGTTTCGCTTAACCAAGTAGTTCTGCCAGTCCATGTATTCGAAAATCAAATTTTCAAGATGCGACATGGTTTTCCTCTTAGGACTTTAGATTTTCACCCCGCCCGCAAAACCTTCGCCGCCTTCACCGCGAAATACGTCAAAATCCCCGCACATCCCGCCCGCTTGAACCCCAGCAGGCTCTCGATCATCGCCTTGTCATGATCAATCCAGCCGCGCTCAACACTCGCCATAATCATCGAGTATTCACCCGACACCTGATACGCGAAGGTCGGCATGCCAAATTGATCTTTTGCGCGGCGAATGATGTCCAGATAAGGCATGCCGGGTTTTACCATAATCATGTCTGCGCCTTCTTGGATATCCAGCGCAATTTCCCGCAAAGCCTCATCGG
>CAIZGT010000718.1 GCA_903932545.1 uncultured Rhodospirillales bacterium | reverse complement strand
CAATCAGGCCGAGTTCGGCCACGCCGGAGAAATCGGTCGGCACGAACGCCAGAAAACCCGCCGCCGTGGCCAATCCCGCCACCAAAATCTGTGGCCCAGCGATGCGCGCGGTGGCTTCAAGGGCCGCCCCGGCATCGCCGGTGTTGAACAGCAATTCGCGCATCCGCACGCAAAACTGAATGCCGAAATCCACCGCAATGCCAACAAACAGCACCGCAAACGCCACCGAAACCAAGTTCAGCTTGCCCACTGCGAACGCGCCAAACGCGGTGGTGAGCAGCAGGCCTAGTACCAGCGTGGCCAAGATCGGCACAATCAACCGCCACGAGCGCAACGCGAGCACCAGCCACAAAATCACCAGCAACGTCGAGCCGATGGTGCCCGCCGCAGCGCCCTGGGCTACGGTGGAAAACTCCTCATCGGCCAGCGCCACATCGCCGGTGAGGCGCACATGGGCGAGGCCGGATTTGACGAATTCGAGTTGGCTTGCCAGCGCGCGCAACGCGCCTGACGCCTCGCCGCCCGGCTCCAACGCGTCATAATCCAGCTTTGGATGCGCCATCACGAAACGGAATTTGCCCGCCTGTTCCGCCAGCGAGCCTGCCAGCAGGCTTTCCCATGACAGCGGCACCGGCTTGCCCGCAAGACTGCCTGCAATCGCGTTGTGGAAGCCGCCGAGTGAGGCCGCAAACCCACCGAGATCCACCTGCCCATGCTCCATCCCGAGGCCGATGAGGCTGAGCGCTGCGAACAGGCCACGCGCGGACGGGTCAGATGCGAGTTGGCCGAGGAAGGGCTGCGCATCTACCGTGGTGTCGAGCAGTGCCTCCAGCGGCTTGGCGTCGAGGAACATCAGCCCGTTCTGCGCCAGATAGGGCGAGGCATCGGGTTGGCGCACATCGTGGAAATGCACCGCATCGCCGCGCATAGCGGCGGCAAGGTCGGCTGCGGTCTGCTCGGCAATCTCTGGTGTGGCACCATCGACCACGGCGACCATCAAATCCTTGAACTGCGGAAAATCACGGCTGAACGCGATGTCTTTCTGCCGCCACGGCAGACTGTCGGAGAATAATTTGTCGGTGTCGGTGGTCACGCCAAGGCGGTCAGACGCCACCCAGAAGCATCCCACGCCGAGCAGCACGCCGATGAGCACGGTGAGCCAAGCGCGATGACACAGGCGAGCGACGAGATTTTCCAGCAGGCGGGCGAGTAACATGCGACTGTGTTTTCCGTCTTTGCAGCCGGGATAGTCGCATCTGGCGCGCGGGTCCACCGTGTCTGCACTCTTGCAGAACCGCCATGCACGGCCATACTCCCGCCATTAGCTGAGGAGACCCCAAATGTCCGCCACCACCGCCCTGCCAGTGCGCACACGCGCCCCGTTCCGCGCCGATCATGTCGGCTCCCTGCTCCGCCCGATGGCGCTGCGCGAGGCGCGGGCCAAGCGCGCTTTGGGCGAGATTTCCGCCGAGGCGCTGCGCGAGATTGAGAACACCAGCATCATCGAGGCGATCAAGAAGCAGGAAAGCATCGGCCTGCGCGCGGCAAGCGATGGCGAATATCGCCGCGCCTATTGGCACTATGATTTCATCTCGCGCTTGGATGGTGTGGAACTGGTGACGCCGGAGAAGCAGGTTGAGTTCTCCGGCAACACCATCCTGCCCAAGAGCCTCGAAGTGCATGGCAAGGTTGGCTATTCCAGCACGATTATGGTGGATGACTACAAATTCGTCGCAAGCCATGTGAGCGGTGCGGTGGCCAAGCAAACCATTCCCTCGCCTTCAGTGCTGCATTTCCGGGGCGGTCGTCAGGCGATTGACCGCGCGATTTATCCCGAGTTGGACGGGTTCTTTACCGATCTGGGCAACGCCTATCACGGCGCGGTGCATGCGTTTGCCGATGCGGGCTGCAAGTATTTGCAACTCGATGAGGTCAACATCGCCTATCTGTGTGACCCCGCACAGATTGAGGGCTTGAAGGCGCGTGGCGAGCATGTAGAGGGCTTGCTTCAGCAATATGGCCGGATGATCAACACCGCCATCGACGGGCGGCCGGATGATATGGCGGTGACGATGCATCTGTGTCGCGGCAATTTCAAATCCACCTGGTTCGCGGCGGGTGGCTATGAGCCGGTGGCGGATGTGCTGTTCAACGAGATCGACGTCGATGCGTATTTCATGGAATACGACACCGAACGCGCCGGCGGTTTCGAGCCGCTGCGCCTGCTGCCGCGCGGGAAGAAGATGGTGGTGCTGGGCATTATGACGTCCAAAACCGGCGAGTTGGAGAGTGCCGATTTCCTCAAGCGTCGCATTGAGGAAGCCGCCAAATACGCGCCGCTTGAACAGCTTGCTATCAGTCCGCAATGTGGCTTCGCCTCTACTGAAGAGGGCAATCTGCTCAGCGAGGACCAGCAATGGAAGAAGCTGGAAAGGCTGGTCGAAGTGGCGCGTGATGTGTGGGGTTCGGTGTAGGGCGGACGAGGCCAACAGTTTAGGCGAGGGGGTATTATCATGCGGTTGAAACTCGGTTTTTACGCGGCGGCGATGCTGTTGGCGGTCTCGGCCGCTGCCTTTGCGGGCAACATTGTCGAGGATTGGGCCAAGGTGCAGCCGCCAGCCGCGCCTGAGTTGAAAAAGGTGACGCTGGACCCGAAAACCACCGCTCTTCTGGTGCTCGATATGGTGCCGCAAACCTGCAACCCGGAGCGTCGCCCGCGCTGCCTCGATACCGTGACGCCGATCAAGGATCTGTTGACCCGCGCGCGCGCGGCGCATGCCTCGGTGATTTATTCCCTGACCGCCGTCACCAAGGAGGCGGATATTCTGCCTGTTTTGGCCCCGATTGCTGGCGAGCCGAATGTGACCTCCACACCCGACAAATTCCTCAACACAAATCTGGACGCACTGTTGAAGGAGCGCGGCATCAAAACCGTGATCGTCACCGGCACGGCGGCGCATGGTGCGGTGCTGAACACAGCCGCCCAGGCGGCGGTGCGCGGCTATCAGGTGGTGCTGCCCGAAGATGGGATGTCGGCTGAGACGCTGTATATCGAGCAGGCGGTGGTGACGATCATGCTCACCGGCCCGACGCTTTCGGCGCGCACCACGCTCAGCCGCAGTGATTTGATCAGCTTCTAGCCCTGCGCCACCAACATCGCGCCCAGCCGCTTGCCGCCGAACAGGTGGACATGGAAATGCGGCACTTCCTGGCCCGCGTCTTCGCCCATATTGGCGAGGATGCGGTAGCCGGGGGTTTCCAGATCAAGCTGCTTGGCAACGCTGCCCACCGCGCGGAAGAAGCCGGCAATCTCGGCCTCGCTGGCTTTGGCGGTGAAGTCGGCCAGCGAGATATACGGACCGCGCGGAATCACCAGCACATGCAGCGGTGCTTGCGGCGCGATGTCGTGGAAGGCGATGGCGAAATCGTCTTCATACACGCGGCGTGACGGGATTTCGCCGCGCAAGATGCGGGCGAAGATGTTGTTGGTGTCGTATGCGCCCAAACCCTTCACCGGCATGCTCAGCGTATCCTTATGGAATTTTGCGCGTTGCCACCCCAAAGGCGGTGGCAAGTTTTTGCACGCGTGAGGCTTTTTCGGCAATGCCGGAAACCCCTTTGCGACGTTCCAACTCAGCCCAAACCTCATGCGGCGCGACGTCCGCGTTCACCCACATCACCATCAGGTGATACAGCACGTCGGCACTTTCAGCGATCAGCTCGTTGCGGTTGCCGGCCACCGCCTCGATCAAGCACTCCACCGCCTCTTCGCCGAATTTCTGGGCCACTTTGGCAGTGCCGCGTGACATCAGCTTGGCGGAGTGCGAGCTAGAAGGGTCGGCTCCTTTGCGCGCCTCAATGGTGGCGTGCAGTGCGTCGAGCACGGTGCCGGTGAGCAGATCATGCTCGGCATCCGGCCGCGTTGGCACGGCGGCACTCTTCTTCGCTGCTGGCTTTTTGCGGGGCAGCGGAATTGGGGTGTTCATCAGCTTTTTCGTCGTCTTGGCCATCTTGCTCTCAAGCCGCCGTTGGGGCGGGAATACGGGGGAGGCGCACCGGCAGCCCGGCTGTATGAAGTGCCTGTTTAACTTGCGATACGGTAAACGTGCCGAAATGGAACACGCTGGCGGCGAGCAGTCCGGTGGCTCCGGCACGCGCGCCATCAATGAAATGTTGCAGCGTGCCCACGCCTCCCGAGGCGATCACCGGCACCCGCACCGCACAACACACGGCGTGCAGCAAATCGAGATCAAAGACTTGCCCGGTGCCGTCACGGTCCATGCTGGTGAGCAAAATTTCGCCCGCACCGAGGCTCACGGCTTCCTTCGCCCAATCGAGCACATCGCGCCCGGTATCAACCCGCCCGCCATGGCTGAACACATGCCATTCATGGCGATTGACAGACTTGGCGTCGATAGCGACCACCACGCATTGGCTGCCGAATTTCTCCGCTGCTTCCTTAATCAACCCAGGCCGCGCCAGCGCCGCCGAGTTCATCGAGCATTTGTCCGCCCCGGCGAGCAGCAGGCGGCGCATGTCATCCGTGGAGCGAATGCCGCCGCCAACGGTGAGGGGAAGGAAGACTTGGCTGGCGGTGCGATGCACCACGTCCAAAATGGTATCGCGGTTGTCGCTGCTGGCAGTGATGTCGAGGAAGGTAAGTTCATCGGCCCCGGCCGCGTCATACACCCGCGCCTGTTCAACCGGATCACCGGCGTCGCGCAGAGAGACGAAATTCACGCCTTTGACGACGCGACCGTCTTTGACATCAAGGCACGGAATGACGCGCAGCTTCAGCAATTCAGGACTTCTCCGATGACACGCACGTTTGACGAGCTTGCCGCGTTGGTTTCAAGAGCGGATTGGGCATGAGAGCCCATTATCAAGGCAGTGCCGCAAACCGCGCGTGGATATCGGTTTAAAAATTGAGCAATTCGAGGGCAGATTTCGGCTCGACCCGCCCGTCATAGAGCGCGCGCCCGATGATCACGCCGGAAATGCCCGCACATTGGGCAGCGCGCAATTCCGCCAAATCGTCAATCGACCCCACGCCGCCCGAGGCGATCACCGGGGTTGAGATGCCGTTGGCCAGCGCCACCGTCTGCGGCACGTTCAAGCCGCCAAGCATGCCATCGCGCGCGATGTCAGTGTAGATGATCGCCGAAACCCCCGCGCCTTCGAAATGCCGGGCCAGTTCGGGGGCGGGCAGCGTGGAGGTTTCCGCCCAACCTTCGGTGGCGACAAACCCATCGCGCGCATCAATGCCAACCGCGATATGGCCGGGGAAGGCGCGGCAGGCGTCGATCACCAAGGCCGGATTCTTCGCCGCCGCTGAGCCGAGGATGACGCGGGTGATGCCTGCTTTCAGCCACGCCTCGATCCCGGCCAAGTCACGAATTCCCCCACCGAGTTGGACCGGAATGCTCACATTGGCAAGGATCTGCTCAACCGCCGACGCATTCACCGGCTTGCCTGCGAAGGCGCCGTTGAGGTCCACCACGTGCAGCCACGCAAAGCCTGCATCCTGCCACGCGCGCGCCTGTGCGCCGGGATTGTTGGAATACACCGTTGCATCGTCCATCTCGCCACGGCGCAGACGCACGCAGGCGCCATCCTTCAAGTCGATGGCGGGGTAGGCGGTGATCATCCGGCGATGCGTCCTTTGGGCTGCAAGAATTTGTAGTAGAAAACGCCGCCGATGGTTTTGCCATCCACGCGCGCATAGGCCGGGTGACGGCCCCAGGGCTGGTATCCCAGCGCCTCATACATCGCAATCGCCACCACCTGCGTCTCACGCACGTCGAGATTGAGCACGTGATAGCCCAGCGCCTTGGCCCCTTCTTCCACCCGCAACGTCATCATCTTCGCCAGGCCGTGGCCGCGTGCGTAGGGCGCGATGAAGGAGTGCATCATGGTGGCGGCGAAGGCTTGCGCCTCGTTGTAGCACGGTGGGCGGACGAGT
>CAIZGT010000717.1 GCA_903932545.1 uncultured Rhodospirillales bacterium | reverse complement strand
TCGTCACCGCCAACAAGGCGCTGATTGCTGTGCATGGGGCAGACCTCGCGGCGCTGTCTGAAAAGCACAACGTCGCCCTGGCGTTCGAAGCGGCTGTGGCCGGCGGGATTCCGGTGATCAAGGCGCTGCGTGAGGGCTTGGCAGGCAACCGAATTTCGCGCGTGGCCGGGATTTTAAACGGCACGTGCAACTACATCCTCACCGTGATGCGCGAGCGTGGGCGTGAGTTTGCCGACGTGCTAGCAGACGCGCAGAAGCTGGGTTACGCCGAAGCCGACCCCGCGTTCGACATCGACGGGATCGACGCGGCGCACAAGCTGGCCATTCTCGCCGCTTTGGCGTTCGGCCGCCCGGTGGCGTTTGACGCGGTGCATGTTGAGGGCATTCGCCACGTCTCGGCTGTCGATATCGCGTTTGCGACCGAATTGGGTTTCCGCATCAAACTGCTTGGCATTGCACGGCAGACTGAGGCCGGGATCAGCGCCCGTGTGCATCCCTGCATGGTCCCGGAAGCTGCTTCGATTGCGCGGGTGGATGGTGTGTTCAATGCCGTTGTCGCCGAGGGCGATTTCGTTGGCCGCGTGATGCTTGAAGGGCGTGGCGCTGGCGCAGGCCCAACAGCTTCGGCGGTGGTGGCGGACATTGTTGATATCGCACGTGGCCGCTCAACCCCGGTTTGGGGCGCGGGCTCTGGCGCGCTGTCGTCGGTGCCGTCGGTGAGCATGGACAGTCATGTTGGTGCTTATTACCTGCGCCTGATGGTGGTGGACCGCCCCGGCGTGATTGCCGACGTGACCGCCATTTTGCGCGATGAGGGCGTGTCGATGGGCAGCATGCTGCAACGTGGCCGCGCGCCGGGTGAGGCGGTGCCTGTCGTGATTGTTACGCATGAGACGCGAGAAAGTGCGATTCAGCACGCAATCGCCCGTATCGCAGCACTCGAAACCGTGCTGGAAACGCCTGCGCTGATCCGTATCGAAGCCGCCTGAGGAGACTGCACATGGCCCATGATGTCGAAACCAAAACCGACCGCAACCTTGCCATGGAGCTGGTGCGCGTCACCGAGGCAGCCGGTCTCGCCGCGTCACGCTGGATGGGCCTTGGCAAAAAGAACGAAGCCGATGGCGCGGCGGTGGAAGCCATGCGCAAAGCCTTCGACTCGGTGGCGATTGACGGCACTGTGGTGATCGGCGAAGGCGAGATGGACGAAGCGCCGATGCTCTATATCGGCGAGAAAGTCGGCATGGGTGGCCCGGCGATGGATATTGCCGTCGATCCACTCGAAGGCACCAACCTCACCGCCAAGGGCGGCCCGTCCGCGTTGGCCGTGATCGCGTTGGCCGAGAAGGGGTGCTTCCTGCACGCGCCAGACGTTTACATGGACAAGATCGCCGTCGGCGGTGGCCTGCCGCGTGGTGTCGTGGATCTTGATAACTCGGTGCAGAACAATCTGCGCAACCTCGCCCTCGCCAAGAAATGCGACACGTCTGATCTGGTGGCCTGCATCCTGGACCGCGAGCGCCATTATGAAATGATCGCCAAGTGCCGTGAAATGGGCACCCGTATCGTGCTGATCTCTGATGGCGACATGGCGGGCGTGATGGCAACCTGCCAGCCGGAAACCGGCGTGGACATCTACATGGGCTGGGGCGGCGCGCCTGAGGGCGTGCTGGCTGCTGCTGCTCTGCGTTGCGTGGACGGCCAAATCCATGGCCGTTTGATCTACGAAGATGACAGCCAGCGCGAGCGGGCGATCTCGATGGGCATCACCGACCCAAACAAGAAGTTCGACATTTTCGACATGGCCAAGGGCGACGTGATGTTCGCGGCAACCGGCGTCACCGCTGGCCCGATGCTGAAAGGTGTGCGTCGCACCCCGCATGGCGCGACCACACATTCGATCGTGATGCGCTCCAAGTCTGGCACCATTCGGTTTGTGGAAGCATTCCACAACTTCACCACGAAAACGTGGACGCCGAACTGATCGCATTTCGTCATATTTGGCGGGCCGTCGCGATCCAGAACTCACCCCAAGTGAGTCCTGGATTGCGACATCGCCAATCGGCTGCTCGCAATGACGGGTGATGTGGCACTCGGCGTCGTCTCCAGCCTGTCCGGTCGTCGCTGGGTGTGGCGTGAGGCGGAGCCGCGCATCGCGCAATCCATCGCCCAACGCCTAAACGCGCCGGAAATCCTCGGCCGCCTGCTCGCCCTACGTGGCCAAACCGCCGACACCACGCAGGATTTCCTTGAGCCGACCCTTCGCGCGCTGCTGCCCAACCCGTCCAGCCTCACCGATATGGATGCCGCCGCCGAACGGCTCGCCCATGCCGTCACGCACTCTGAAACCGTGGCAGTGTTTGGTGATTACGACGTTGATGGAGCCTCGTCTGGTGCGTTGATGGCCCTGGTGTTACGG
>CAIZGT010000716.1 GCA_903932545.1 uncultured Rhodospirillales bacterium | reverse complement strand
GGGGATTTCCACCGGATATTGAAACGCCAGAAACACCCCAGCGCGGGCACGTTCATCGGCGGCCAACGCCAGCAAATCCTGGCCGAGATAGGTGGCTGTCCCGCCCGTTACTTCATAGCCGCCACGCCCGGCGAGGACGCTCGACAGTGTGGATTTTCCCGCGCCGTTCGGCCCCATAATGGCGTGGACCTCTCCGGGGCGGACGACGAGATCGATGCCCTTGAGCACTTCGCGGCCATCGGTGATGCGGGCGCGCAGTTGGTTGATTTCTAGAATGCTGGTCATGGCCTGTCCCCGCGCAAAATGATTAACCGAAGCTGCCTTCAAGACTCACGGCGAGCAGCTTTTGGGCTTCCACCGCGAATTCCATCGGCAATTCCTTCAGCACTTCCTTGCAGAACCCATTGACGATCAACGAAACCGCATCCTCCTGCGGCAGACCGCGCGCCATGCAGTAGAACAGTTGATCCTCGCTGATTTTCGACGTGGTGGCTTCATGCTCAACCCGCGCTGAGGGGTTGCGGACATCGATGTAAGGCACGGTGTGCGCACCGCATTTCTTGCCGATCAGCAGGCTGTCGCATTGGGTGTGGTTGCTCGCACCATCGGCCTTGCCGAGCATTTTGACCTGTCCGCGATAGGTGTTGTTCGACCGACCGGCCGAAATGCCCTTCGAGACCACGGTGGAGCGGGTGTGCTTGCCGATATGGATCATTTTGGTGCCGGTATCGGCCTGCTGGCAGTTGTTGGTGACGGCCACCGAATAGAATTCACCCACCGAGTGATCGCCTTCGAGCAGGCAGGACGGGTATTTCCAGGTGATGGCTGAGCCGGTTTCAACCTGCGTCCAGGAAATCCGGGCGTAATCGCCGCGACAGGCCCCGCGCTTGGTGACGAAGTTGTAGATGCCGCCACGGCCGTTTTCGTCGCCGGGATACCAGTTTTGCACGGTGGAATACTTGATCTCGGCGCGTTCCATGGCGACGAGTTCGACCACGGCGGCGTGGAGTTGGTTCTCGTCACGCTGCGGGGCGGTGCAGCCTTCGAGGTAGCTGACTTTGGAACCCACATCAGCGATCAGCAGCGTGCGCTCGAACTGTCCGCTTTTGGCAGCGTTGATGCGGAAATAGGTGGAAAGCTCCATCGGGCATTTCACGCCGGGCGGGATGTAGGCGAAGGAGCCGTCACTGAAGACGGCGGAATTCAGCGCCGAGAAGTAATTGTCCATCGGCGGCACAACGCTGCCGAGATATTTGCGCACCAGTTCGGGATGCTCGCGCACCGCCTCGCCGAACGAGCAGAAGATGATGCCGAGTGCGCCGAGCGTTTCGCGGAAAGTGGTGGTGACGGAGACGCTGTCGAACACCGCATCAACCGCCACGCCCGCGAGTGCTGCGCGCTCGCCGAGGGGGATGCCGAGTTTTTCGTAAACCTTGAGCAACTCCGGATCGACTTCATCAAGCGATTTCGGGCCGGTGCCCTTTTTGGGGGCGGAGTAGTAGGTGCTGGCTTGGTAATCGATCTCAGCGATTTGCAGCTTTGCCCAATCCGGCGGGGTCATGTCCAGCCAACGGCGGAAGGCTTTCAGCCGCCATTCGAGCAGCCAGTCCGGCTCGCCCTTTTTGGCGGAGATGAAGCGCACGGTGTCTTCGTTCAGCCCCGGCGGCAGTTCATCAACCTCGATATCGGTGACGAAGCCGTATTTATAGCCCTCACCGCCCTCGCGCATGATGGCAAGCGGATCGGTGTCGGGCTGGGTGTCGAGGCTCGCACTCATGATCGTTGTCGCTCCTGGGAGACTGTCAGGAGGTGGGAATGCAACGGGCATGCCAGGATTTTTGTTATTTATATCAGTCTATTATGCCGCTACTTAAGTGAAAGAATCCCGACAATTGTCTGATCTTCAACACAATGTAGGGTGGGTCGTGGACCCACCATGTATGCCGCGCGACGGTGGGTCATGGACCCACCCTACGGGGTGGTGCGATCTAATGTGCGGCGGGAGCGCGCGAGGAAGCTCTCGCCGTCCTCGGAGCCGAAGCAGGCGTCGAAATCGACGCATTCGGCGCAGCTTGGCGCGGTGCAGAGCGCGTAGCCGCTCTCGCCGCAGATGACGCGGTAGAGGTATTTCTTCCATTTCATGTCGCGATTGTTGCGCGCGGCGAGGATGCGGAAATGGCGCTGCATCATCGCGGTTAATTCGGTGCGGGCGCGCAGGCCGAGATCTTGCCAGAGATGATCGGGACGTTGCGCGCGGCGCGCGATCATTGGGGCGAGCCATGTTGCAGCCCACGCGCCGCTGGTGACAGCTTGGCGGAGGAGATCGACCAGGCATTCCTCATCTGGCGAGCGGATAATCTGCACCACTTCACCGAGAGGAACTTCCCAGAGCGATTGCGGGAACGCCCATTGCAGCAGAGTTGCCAACTCGTCCGAATTCAGCCCCACCGCCTCGTGCAGCGAGGCCTCTTGCGCGCCGATAGCGATGATGCAGGCGAGAATGTGCGCATCGAACTCCTCAAGCCGGGCGGCGCGGCCGGACATCAGAGCGTCGTAACAGGCGG
>CAIZGT010000715.1 GCA_903932545.1 uncultured Rhodospirillales bacterium | reverse complement strand
TCGGCAGCGGCTGGCGCATTTATGACAGTGAGCCGATTTTTCCGTTCACCTTCCCCTATGCGATCACCATTGGCGGTGACGTGTTTGCAGCTCTCGCGCGCAACAATGATCCGGGTGTGGCGGGTGCGGTGGCGTGGCATTTCGCGGGCATGTGGCTGCTGCTGATTGCGTATTTCGTGTTCATGGGATGGGGTATTGCGACCGGGCATTTCCGGCGCGATTTCTTCCCCGTTGGGCCGAAATCCTTCATCCGCGACTTCATCGCCGCCGCCACGTTCAAGCTGGCGCACAAGCTCGGTGAATATAACGTGGTGCAGCGCGTGGCATATCTGGTGGCGTTGTCTGCGGTGGCGCTGATGCTGATCTCCGGCATCGCGATTTGGAAGCCAGTGCAGACCTATCCGCTCGAAGTGGTGTTCGGCGGGTTCCAGGGCGCACGCATCGTCCATTTCCTCGGCATGAGCGTGATCGTGGGCTTCATGGTGGTCCATGTCGCCTTGGTGGCGCTGGTGCCGAAAACATTGGTGGCGATGGTGCTGGGCAAGGCAACCGCCAAACCGCATGCGATCAAGGAGAGCGTATAATGGATAAGCTCATCACGGCCCCATCCTTCACGCCGCTATCATCGCGTCGCAAGCTGCTGCGCGCCGGGTTCTCGCTCGGCACGCTGGGTGTGCTCGGTGGCTGCAACCTCACCGACAATGATCCGGTGCAGACCGTGCTGAAATCGGTCTCGCGTTGGAATGACGCGGTGCAATCAGCGATTTTCAATCCGAACAAGCTCGCACCGGAGTTTGCCGATGCCGATGCGGTGAAGAATTTCCGCTACAACGCTTGGTATGGTGCGGATCTTGCGCCGAAGCTGACGGCTGCGGATTACCGCCTCACTGTCGCAGGCCTTGCATCCAACAAGCGGCCCTGGACCGTAGAGGATCTGTATGCGCTGCCACAGGTGAGCCAAGTGACGCGGCATATATGTGTCGAGGGCTGGAACATGATCGGCAAATGGAGTGGCACACCACTGCGCGAGTTCCTCACCCGGATCGGTGCGGACACCACGGCAAAATATGTGGGGTTCGAGTGTGCGGATGGTTATTACGAGGGTCTGGATATGCCCACGGCAATGCATCCGCAGACAATGATGGCATTCAAGCTGTCGGACGAAATTCTGCCACAAAAATACGGCTATCCCTTCAAAATACGCGTGCCGACCAAACTTGGGTTTAAGAACCCAAAGTTTATTACGACCATTTATGTGACCAACAAGGAGCCGCGTGGGTTCTGGACGGATCGCGGCTATAACTGGTTTAGCGGGATTTGATCTATGCAAGAGCGTAAATGCGCAATCGGCGTGATGGCCAAAGCTCCGAGAGCCGGGAAGTCCAAAACCCGGCTCTGCCCGCCCCTGCATCCCGAGCAGGCGGCCTCACTCAGTGCGGCGTTTTTGCGTGATATCACCGAAAATCTGGCGCTGGCCGGCAGGCTCGCACCGATTGACGGCCTGATCGCATATGCGCCGAAAGGCTATGAGGCGTTGTTTGATGGGATTATCGCCCAAGGCACTGGCCTGCTGCTGGCCGATGGCACCGGCGACATGCCAGACAGCGTGCAGGGGTTCGGGCGGTGCCTGCTGCATGCGATGCGCGATATGCAGGAACTCGGCTATGGCGCGATGGGGGTGTTGAACTCAGACAGCCCCACTTTGCCCACCGAATACCTGATCCGAGCGGCGCACACGCTGCTGGCCCCTGGCCCACAACGCGTGGTGCTCGGCCCGGCTGAGGATGGCGGGTATTATTTTCTGGGTGCCACGCAGCCGCATGCGCATCTGTTCGCTGATATCGCCTGGAGCACAGAGTCGGTGGCCGATGCAACGCGCAAGCGGGTGGCGGAGCTGGGGCTGGAACTGATCGAGCTGCCGACATGGTATGACGTCGATGATCGCACTGCCTTGGGGCGGCTGCTTGATGAAGCCGGACAAAAGGGGGCGCATTATCCGGCCCACGCTTCGGCGGCAGCGTTGGTGGCGATGGGGATTTCACATCGCCACTGCGAACCCAGCGCGGCACCCCCGGACTCATTTGGTGCGTCTGCTGGGATGCGTGGCTTCGCGCGCAATGACGATACTTTGGCTGCTGAATGAACCGTTTCTATCTCCTTGGCGGGTTGCTAGTGATCTTCACTCTGTTGGCGGTGCTGGCGGGGCTAGGGCAATTGGCAGCTGAGGACGACCCGCTGGCCGCTTTGCCGTTCAGAGTGGCGATCATCTTGTGCGTGCCGCTGTATCTGGCAGCCGTGGCGGGGCTTTCACAGCGGACCAAACCCAACCTTACCGTGGTGTTGAGTGTCGCCGTCGCGGTGCGGCTGATGCTATTGATTGCTCCGCCGATGCTATCGTCTGACCTCTATCGCTATATTTGGGACGGGCGCGTGCAGATGGCCGGGATCAATCCCTATCTGTTTGTGCCAGATGACGAAAACCTGCGTTTCCTGCGCGACGCGGTGATTTTTCCGATGATCAACCGCGCGAGCTATGCACACACAATTTATCCCCCCGCCGCGCAAATCTTCTTCGCCCTCACCCATTCGCTCACCACGTTGCGGATTGCCACGGCGGGGTTGGACGGATTGGTGATTGTGCTGCTGATCCGCCTGCTCCGCCGCAGCGCGATCACATCGGCGCATGTGCTGATTTATGCCTGGAATCCGCTGGTGTTCTGGGAGTTTGGCAACAATGCGCATGTTGATGCGCTGGCAGCGTTGCTGCTGCTGGTCGCTGTGCTGGCGGTGATTAGCCAGCGTCCAATCTGGGCAGGGGTGGCGCTGGGCGCTGCGATGCTAACGAAGTTTCTACCGGCCATCGTCGCCCCGGCGCTCTGGCCACGCGGCGGCTGGCGCATGGCGCTTGCCGCTGGTGCAACGGTGGCCGGGCTCTACGCGGCCTACGCAAACTGGGATCATGCTGGCTGGCAGGTGTTGGGTTTTCTGGGTCAATACGGCCAAGAAGAAAAGCTAGACACCGGCCAAGGCTACTGGCTGCTCGCGGTGCTGGGACTGCCGGGCTGGTTCACGCCGTATTATCTCGCGGCCGCCGCATGTGGTTTGGCGGCCTTGGGCGGCTTCATCGCGTTTGTCAGCGCGCCACGTGATGCGTTGGCGATCTGCCGCACGGCGACGTGGCTGATCATTGCTCTGCTGCTCATCCTCTCACCGCATTACGCGTGGTATTACGGCTGGCTGGCCGCGTTTGCCGCCATCGCACCGTCGCGCGCTGCGGTGTTTCTCTCCTCCGCTGCCCTGCTGCTGTATCAGCAGACGTTGCCGGACCACGTTTTACTGCCCTCGCTGATCTTTGCGCCCACCCTGCTGCTGCTCTGGGCCGATTGGCGCGCGCCCCTTCTGAAAGGAACTGGCTGATGTCCACCACCATGCTCCGCGACCCGCGCCGCTATTTCGAAGCCGTTACCACCGAGCGCGCCGACGAGGCGACGTCGCCGCCGGTCTGCCTCTATTTGGAGGTGACGAACCGCTGCAACCTGCTGTGCGAAACCTGTCCGCGCACCTTTGAGGAACTTGAACCCCCTGCCGATCTGAGTTGGGAGCTGTTCACCAAGATCGTCGATCAAGTGCCCGACATTCAGCGCGTGGTGCTGCATGGTGTGGGAGAGCCGATGCTGCACAAGGATCTGTTTAAGATGGTTCGCTATCTGAAGGATCGCGGCACCTATGTGCTGTTCAACACCAACGGCACGCTGCTTAACCCAAAGAAATTCCAAGCCCTGGTTGAGTCCGGGCTTGATGAGCTGCGCGTCTCGCTCGATGCGGCAGATCGCAAGAGCTACAAACTGGTGCGCGGCAAGGATTACTTCGACCGCATCGTGCGTGATGTCGGCAAATTTGTGGCCTTCAAGGCTGAGCATGGCCTCACCGCGCCGCGCGTTTCGTTGTGTCTCACCGGGCTGAAGGAGACGGTGGATCAACTCCCCGAATTCGTGCGCCTCTCCGCTTCGATGGGGGTAACCGAGGTTCATCTGCAACGCTTGGTGTTTGACGAGGCAGGCTTCGGCATGGCGCGCTCGGATCTGTCGCTGTTCGAAAGCACCAAGGCGGAGGAACAAACCGCCATCGACGCGGCAATTGCACTGGGGGCTGAGCTTGGTGTGGTGCTCGATGCATCCGGCGCCACCGAGCCGGGGCTGAGCCTGAAGCGGCAAGCGGATGACAAGCCGTGGGCGACATGTCGGCGTCCGTGGTCGCTGATGTATTTCACCGCACATGGCCGCGCGCTGCCCTGCTGCATCGCGCCGTTCTCAGCGCGCGGCTATGAGAATTATACGCTGGGCGACGCCTCGCAGCAGGATCTGCGCGAAATTTGGAACTCGCCCGCTTACAAGGATTTCCGTGCCGGCCTGCTCAGCGACACGCCGCCCAAGCCTTGCCAAGGATGCGGGCTGCGATGGAGCCTGTAAGCATCGTTATCCCCACCTTCAACGAGGCTGAGAGCATTGCCGCCGTGCTGCGGGAGTTTCCGCCAGAATACCGCGCCGACATCATTGTTGCTGATGGCGGTAGCACCGACGGCACCCAGGCGATTGCGCAAAGCTGCGGTG
>CAIZGT010000714.1 GCA_903932545.1 uncultured Rhodospirillales bacterium | reverse complement strand
GTGCGGATGATTTTCTCACCAAGCCGGTGGATTACGACACGCTGCTGGCCCGCACTCGCTCGCTGGTCCGCCTCAAGCGCATGCTCGATGAGCTGCGCGCCCGAGGTGAAACCGCCCGCGCGTTGGGCGTGGCCGGTGAGAGCCCAGTGGTGAATTCCATCGGCGGGGCGCGAGCGCTGGTGGTGGATGATGATGATGAAACCGCCCAGGCGATCCAGGATTCGCTGTCACGCGAAGGCGTGATCCCCGGCCGCGCCAGCTCCGAAGCCGAAGCGATGGCGCTGACAGCGGCGATTCCGTTTGATCTGATCGTGCTCAGCGTCTCGATGAAAAAAGACGATCCGCTGCGTCTGGCCTCGCGTCTGCGAGCGGCGGATACCACGCATGACATCCCGTTGCTGCTGGTGGCCGAGGCCGACCAGCGCGACCGTATTTTGCGCGGCTTCGATTTGGGGGCGAATGACTGGCTGGTTCGTCCGATTGATGAAAACGAACTCCGCGCCCGTTCGCGCAATTTGGTGAAGCGCAAATTCTATCAGGATCGTCTGCGCGCCGATGTCGGTTCCGCCCTCGAAATGGCGCTCACCGACCCGCTCACCGGCTTCTACAACCAACGCTATCTGATGCGCCATCTGCGCGGTCTGCTCGCCACCAGCCAGGGCAGCGGCATAGCGGTGATGATGATCGATGTGGATCACTTCAAGTCGATCAATGACCGGTTTGGCCACCCGGTGGGCGACCAGGCACTGAAGGCAATTGCCGAGATGCTGCGTAACCGCACCCGCGTTTTCGATACTGTGGCGCGTTATGGCGGTGAGGAATTCGTGGTGGTGATGCCCGGTGCCGGCGGTGCCGAAGTTGATAACGCGGCGGAGCGGTTGCGTTCAGCGGTGGAGGCGATGGAATTCTCCCCGCTGCCCGGCACAGTTATTCGCATCACCATCAGCATCGGCGTGGCGCAATCCGAATCGGCGAATGTTACGCCGGAGATGCTGCTGAAAAGCGCGGATCAGGCGATGTATCAGGCCAAGCACGGCGGTCGTAACCGCGTGGTGAATGCTGAGCCTATCGTTTTGGGTTAACCAACAACCACGTCATCACGACCAGCTTCAGCGCAGAAATCCACTATCGGTTCAACGCCGCAATGGATTGGCGCATTGCGTTCGATATGGCGATGGCCACAAAGCAAAAGGCCGCACAACCCGGTTGTGCAGCCCTGAAACGCTCAAACGCAGCACGACCAGCGTGCCGCCAAGATCACTTGATCTTGGCTTCCTTGAACACAACGTGCTTGCGGACAACCGGATCATACTTGTTGAATTCCAGCTTGCCGGTCTGGGCACGCGCATTCTTCTTGGTCACGTAGAAATAGCCGGTGTCAGCGGTGGACACGAGCTTGATCATGACGGTGTTCGTCTTGGCCATAACAAAACCTCTAAACGTGACCCGAATTGGTATCACGCATGCATTCAGGATCGCCGAGGCAAACCACCTCGGCGGAGAGCGCGGAAAATGACGAGACAGTGATGCCACGTCAAGAGCGAACAACAGCCTTATGGCCCAGTTGGCACGCGGACCAGGGCCGCGTCGTATGCCACTGGTGTGTCGATCAGGAATTTCGCGGCGTCCAGATCGGAGTCGCGTCCCTCTGACGCGGGGCAGGCGTTGCGGATTTCAAGAATTTCAGCAGCGGGCAGCGGCGCGCGCGCCTCGCGGTTGCGGGTGATGGCGCGTTGCATCGGCTGGCGGCCTTGCGCCAGATCCGCCATCAAGCGATGCAGATTGTCTTCGCCCAATGAGGTGCAAAGCTGCGGGAGCACACCCAGCGCCTGTAGCGGCCATCCCAGTGGCGCCAGCACACGGCTCCAGGTGAGGGAGAGCGCACCACCATCGGGCAGCGGCAAAATGGTCTGAACCAAGCCCTTGCCGAGCGTGGCCGATCCCACCACCACCGCACGGCGCTGATCAGACAACGCTGCGGCCAGCACTTCTGCGGCGGACGCGGTGCGGCCGTCCACCAGCACCACAACCGGTAAGCCATGTGAGAGATCGGTGCCATTGGCGATATATTCGTGATGTGCCGCCGGATCACGCCCCGCCGTGCTCGCCACCAGCCCGCGCGGCAGCAGCAAATCTGCCACGGCTGCGGCCTGACCCAGCAGCCCACCGCGGTTGCCCCGCAGATCGAGCACCAGCCCCTTCGGCGGCTTTGGCACGGCCACGCCGCGCACAATCTCGGTGGCAAGCTGGCTCGCAGTGTCACGCGCAAAGCCGGTGATGCTGATGAGCAATTCATCGCCGTGTCGGCTGGCGAATACGGTGGGCGGGGTGAGCACCACGCGGCGCAAATCCAGGCTGCGCGGTGGCTTGCCGGGGCTACGCAGCGAGACCGTCACCTGGCTGTCCTCCGGTCCGGCCAGCAAAGCGGCCACGGCGGACAGATCGGCGTCATCCACCGGCAGATCATCGATGGCGAGCACGTTGTCGCCCGCCTTGATGCCTGCCAGCGCCGCCGGGCTGCCGCTGAC